>NZ_JBSGIW010000073.1:0-43162 GCF_053605265.1 Streptomyces sp. NPDC003943
CCTCGGCGGAGGCCCGGGCCCACACCCGCGTCGCCACCCGCGTCGCCACCCGCGTCGCCACCCGCGTCGCCACCCGCGTCGCCACCCGCGTCGCCACCGCGCGTCTCACTTGGCGTCCGAGTACCGCTCCACCGTCGCCGTCGTGAACGGGAACCGCACCGGCGTGTGCCCGAACGCGATCCGGCCCGCCTCGTCGCCCGCCGCCCGGATCGCCTCCGTCACCGCCCCGGCCTCCTCCGCCGGGCAGTGCACGATCACCTCGTCGTGCTGGAAGAAGACCAGCTCCGCCCGCATGCCGGCGGTGGCGCGGCGCAGCGCCGCCAGCATCAGCAGGGCCCAGTCGGCGGCGCTGCCCTGGACGACGAAGTTACGGGTGAAGCGGCCGCGGGCGCGGGCGTCGGTCGACGCGTACCCCGGCACGTACCCGTCGGTCCCTTCCGCCCCCTCGGGGCCGTCCCCCCGGCCCTGCGGCAGGCCCGCCTCCCCGTCCTCGTCCGCGCCCGCGGCCCGCGGGCTGGTGCGGCCGAGCCAGGTGCGGACGAGCCGGCCCTCCTCGCCGGCCCGGGCCGCGTCGTCCACATAGGCCACCGCGCGCGGGAAACGGCGGCGCAGGGCGGCCAGGTTCTTCAGGCCGTCGCCGCTGGTCTGCCCGTAGATCGCGCCGAGCAGCGCCAGCTTGGCGTGGTCGCGGTCGCCGGAGAAGGCGCGGTCGGACAGCCGGGTGTAGAGGTCGTCGGGGTGCCCGGCGACCTCCATCAGGCCCGGGTCGCGGGAGATCGCGGCCAGCACCCTCGGCTCCATCTGGTCGGCGTCCGCGACGACGAGCCGCCAGCCCTCGTCGGCGACCACGGCCTGCCGGATGACCTTGGGGATCTGCAGCGCCCCGCCGCCGTTGGTGGTCCAGCGGCCGCTGACCGTGCCGCCCGGCAGGTACTCGGGCCGGAAGCGCCCGTCCCGGACCCACTCGGCCAGCCAGGACCAGCCGTGCGCGGTCCAGATCCGGTACAGCTTCTTGTACGCGAGGAGCGGGGCGACCGCCGGATGGTCGACCTTCTCCATCTCCCAGCGCCGGGTGGACCGCACCCGGATCCCCGCCTGCGCGAAGGCCCGTACGACGTCGGCGGGCAGGTCCGGGCGGACCCGGCGGCCGAAGCCGGCCGACACCTCGTCCGCCAGCTCCGCGAGCCGGCGCGGCTCGCCGCCGCCCGCGTACCGCTCGCCGAGGAGGCCGTGCAGCACCTCCCGGTGCACGTCGGCCCGCCACGGCAGGCCGGCGCGGTACATCTCGGCGGCGACCAGCATGCCCGCCGACTCGGCGGCCGTGAGCAGCCGTATCCGGCCCGGGTGCGCGGTCCGGTCGTGGCGGCGCTGCTGCTCCGCGTACACCTCCAGGAGCGCCTCGAAGGGCAGCGGGGCGGCCGCCGCCGGCTCGAAGAGCGAGTCCTGCGCCGCGGGGCCGCCGGCGGGGCGCGGCGGCGGGTCGGGCGGCACCGGCGCGTTCCGCAGGCGGGCCCAGGCCGCGGCGGCCGAACGGGGCTCGCCGAGCCGCCCCTCGTGGCCGAGCAGCAGCTGCTCGGCGTCCTCGACGTCGTAACACCGCTCGACCCGCACGCCCGCGGCGAGCAGCCGCGGATACACCTCCCCCGTGCTCCGCCACACCCAGCGCCCGACCTGCGGCCGCGCCCGCACCGCCGCCACCAGGTCCGGCTCGCGCCGCACCGCCCCGGCGGGCAGCCCGTCGCCCCCGAGCGGCACGAGCAGCGCCCCGTCCCCCTCCGGCTCGGGCGCCACTGCCCACTTCTCGTTCACAGGTGCGAGTCTGGCACCCGCCACTGACAATCCGCCGGTGTGCCCCGCTCAGGGGCTTATGCCGCCTTGTGGAAGAGGGCGGCCGCCTCGCCGCGGGAGGCGACGCCCAGCTTGGTGAGGATCTTGGCCACGTGGAACTTCACCGTGGACTCGCTGATGTGCAGCTCCTGCGCGATCTGCCGGTTGCGGTGGCCGAGGGCCAGCTGGGTCAGGACCTGGACCTCGCGCTCACCGAGGTCGCGCAGCGGGTTCAGGGTGGTGGCGGCCGGGGCGTCCGGCAGGGCGAGCGGGACGGTGGCGGTGATCGTGGTGCCCCAGTTGGGGACCGCGTCGAGGTCCAGGCGGCCGCCGAGCACCTCCAGGCGGTCGGAGATGCTGCCCGCGCCGAGCGGGCAGACGTCGAGCAGCCCGGGGCCGTCGTCGCGGACCGTGGCCCGGATCTCGTGCTCGGTCAGCGTCCAGCCGACGTGGACCCGGCTGACCGCGTCCTGGTCCAGGACGACCAGGAGCAGCGCGCGGACCACGGCCCGCACGCCGTGCGCCACGTCGGCCGGGAGGCTGCGGGTGGCGTCCGGGCCCTCGGGCGGGCCGAGTTCGAGCCGTACCGGGGTGTGCCGGAGCATCGGACGCAGAGCGTCCGCGAGCCTCGCGAACGCCTCGAAGGCGGGCTCCTCGGCGATCGTCCGGTCCCGCCGCGCCTCGGCCCGCAGCTCGATCAGCGCCGACACCGCGAGGTCGGTCGCGGTCGCCCGGGCCGCCGCGTCGTCCAGGGCCCGGCTGCGCAGCACCCCGAGCACCCCGGACAGGGCCGCCGCGTGCGCGGTGGTCAGCTCGGCGATCACCCGCGCCCGGGTGTCGGCCGCCGCCCGCGAACGGGCCAGCGCGCCCGGCATCGCCTCGCTCGCGAACCGGTCGAAGTGGCTCGTCACCAGGTCCCACAGGTGCTGGGCCAGGGCGAGTTCGGCCTCGCCGGCCGGGGCGGCGCCCTCGTCCCGTACGAGCACCAGGACCGAGCCGCGGGGCGTGGCGTCGCTCCGCACCGCCACCACCTCCCGCTCCGCCCCGCCGACGCTCGCGCGCCCCTGCCACGGCCGGCCCGCGATGCCCGCGGCGAACAGCGGCGCCAACTCGGCCGCCGTGACCGGCACGTCGGGGTCGCCGGTGTGCTTGAACGGGGAGTGCGCGCAGTGTGTGGACAGTTCGGCCGCCGACCGGTGCGGGATCAGCGGGGCGAGCACCTCGGACAGCCGCGGCAGGATCGCGCCCAGCGGCTGCCGGATGACGTCGTGGGCGGCCAACAGGGCGCCTGTCGCGGTGAGTTCCATGAGAACAAGGGTAGGGGCGCGGGTTGGCGAACGGCTGTCCTTTCGGCCAGGTGCGACTGGCCGTTCGGATGGCGGGAACACGGGGGCGTCCGGCGGAAGCTGATCACATCGAAACGACGGACGAACGGACGAGGGGCCGACGAGGCCGACGCGTCCGATGCGTCCGGTGACTCTCTGGGGGAGCGGAATCATGGAAGCGATCGTGTACGAGGAGTTCGGCGGCGCCGACGTGCTGCGCCACGAGACCGGGGTGGCCGTGCCGGAGCCCGGTCCGGGCGAGGTGCGGGTGAAGGTGGCGGCCGTCGGCGTCAACCCGGTGGACTGGAAGCGGCGTTACGGCTGGGTGGAGCAGTTCTTCCCGACCACCTTCCCGGCCGTCCCGGGCCTGGAGTTCGCGGGCACCGTGGACGCGCTCGGCGAGGGCGTGACCGGACTCGCCGTCGGCGACGAGGTGTTCGGCTGGACGAAGACCGGCGCCTACGCCGAGTACGCCATCGCCGACAACGTCGTCCCCAAGCCCGCCGAGCTCTCCTGGGAGACGGCCGCGAGCATCCCGGTCGCCGGCGAGACCGCCCAGCGCGTCCTCGACCTGCTCGGCGTCCGGGCCGGCGAGACCCTGCTCCTGCACGGCGCCGCGGGCGCGGTCGGCGCGGTGGCGGCGCAGCTGGCGGTCGCGGCCGGGCTGACCGTGATCGGCACGGCCTCGGAGCGCAACCACGACTTCCTGCGCGACCTCGGCGTGACCCCGGTGACGTACGGCGACGGGCTCGCCGACCGGGTCCGCGCGGCCGCCCCGCAGGGCGTCGACGCGGTCTTCGACGCGGCCGGCCACGACACCCTGCCGGTCTCCATCGAGCTGCTCGGCGGCGAGAAGTCCCGCATCGTCACCATCGCCGCCCAGGACGCCGCCGAGCACGGCATCGTCTTCTCCGGCATGACCGCCGACCCGGCCGCCGTCCGCGGCTGGCTGACCGACCAGGCCCGCCTGGTCGTCGAGGGCCGGCTCCGCCTGGACGTCGCGGAGGTGTTCCCGCTGAAGGAGGCCGCGCGGGCCCAGGAGCTGAGCGAGACGGGTCACGTGCGGGGGAAGCTGCTCCTGGTGCCGTGAGGCACCCCGTGAAGGTGCGGCGGAGGAGGGTCCGGGTGCTGCCGGTACGGGGGTCCGGCGGGCCCGGCCGCCTTCGCGGTGTGGCGGGCGGCCCGCGGGGTTAGCCTCGCGGGGTGACCGAGAGCCCCGCCGTTCCCTCCGCTCCCTCCTCGTCGTCCGCCGACCGCATCAAGATCTGGTTCCGTTTCGTGCCCCGTGAGGGCTGGCTGCCACAGGACACCGAGGGGATGTGGGCCGAGCCGGTGGGCACGGACACCGCCCGGGTGGTCAACGTGCCGTTCCTGCAGGACGGGGTGGCCGAGGGGGACGTCGTGCGGTACCGGACGGACGAGGAGGGGCTGCACTGGGCCACCGGCCGGGTGGCCGCCTCCGGGAACGTCACGGTCCGCGTCCTGCCCGAGAGGTCCGGCCCGCTCGGCCCGAGCGCCCGCGCGGTGCACGAACGGCTGAGGCCGTTCGGGCTCGGCGGCGAGTCGTTCAGCAAGGAGTTCCCGCTGGTCGCCCTGACCGTGCCGGTCGACGCCCCGATGGCGGAGATCAAGGCGCTCCTCGAACGCGGCACGGCGGACGGCTGGTGGCACTGGGAGACCGGCTGCGGGTCGGACGCCTGGAACGCCGCCTGAGCCCGGCGGTTGCTCCTCGGGACTCCGGAACCGCTCCTCAGAACCAGCCCGCCTTCACCACGGTGTGGCCCGCGGCCGCGGCGCGCTCGTAGAAGCGGCGCAGGCTCTGGTGGTGGCTGCGGAAGATGTCGTGGACCTCGGCGAGATCCCAGCCGGGGCCGAAGGAGGCCCGGACGCGCTCGCCCTCGCGGGACCAGAAGTCGTCCCAGGCGAGGCCGGTGAGGAAGGCGGCCGCGCCGGCGACCTCGGACGGCGGCATCAGCATCAGCGGCGGGTGCGGGGCCACGTCGGTGGGCGTCGCGGCGGGCGGGCCGCCGCCGAAGACGGGCAGGAAGGCGTCGGGGTGGCCGGTCCGCTCGTACAGCTCGTGGAGCCTGCCGAAGTCCTTCTCGATCGCGTCGGCGACGCCGGCGGCGTACTCGGCCTCGATGGCCTCCCACGCCCGGCCCATGAAGTCGACGAGCCACGGATAGTCGTCCCGTATCTCCGTCTCCGCCGCCGCGCGGAAATGCAGGTGCATGCGAGAAGCCCCTCGTCCGGCGGCCCGCCGCTCGGGCCGTACGGGCACGCACGGTAGCGGCACCCTCGGACAACGGGCGGGACGGGACGTGAACCCGGCTCCGACCCCGGTCCACGTCCCGTCCCGATGTACCAGCCTCACCCCTGAACGGGCCGGCCGCACGCGGAGTGGGAGGCCCGGCCGCTGACCAGGTCGTTCACCAGGCGGCTCACGAGGTCGTTCCAGGAGGTCGCTCACCAGGTCGCTCACGAGTTCGGTATCCACAGGCTGTGGACGGCGGGCTGTGGAAAGCCGCGCGCCGGAGGCGCCGCGGACGGGCAGCACGGATTCCCCCTGGGTGGATGCGAGTGAGCGGCGAGGTGCCTGCGACCATCGTGTACGGCGGCACGTCCACCCGACGGCCCCGGCCCAGAGCACCTGACCGAGGAACCCGGCATGAGCGGCACGAGCACGATCGAGAACGCCTTCAAGGCGCTGTACGGGGACGACGAGCACGCCGTCGACACGGCCGCCTCGCTGCTCGCCGCCGACCGCGGCGCGGACGCCGAACTGGCCCGGCGCGGCGAGGAGTTCCTCCGCACCCTCTGGTCCCGGGGCTGGCAGCCGGCCGACGTCGTACGGATGGCCCGCCGCGAACTCGCCGACGAGCACGTACGGGTCCTCGTCGGCCTCGTGCGCGCCGAGACAGCCCGCTACGAGCGCCTGCCGCACCGCTGGCAGGCACAGCTCGACGCCCTCGACCCGCTCGACGACGCCCCCGCCCGGCCGGCGCCGGACCGCTTCTCGTACGCGACCGCCGTCCTCGAGCTGTACCGGCTGCTCGTCCGGCTGCCGCGCCTCGACGCCGTCGGGCCGGCGCCGGGGGAGGCGCTGCCGCCCGCCGTCGCCGGTGAGCCCAAGCTCCTGACCAGGATCAGGGCGCTGCTGGCGAAGGCGGAGGCGACGACGTACGCCGAGGAGGCCGAGGCGCTGACCGCGAAGGCGCAGGAGCTGATGGCCCGGCACAGCCTGGACGAGGCGACGCTGGCGGCGGGCGCGCCGTCGCCGGAGACGCCGGGGGCCGTACGGATCGGGGTGGACCCGCCGTACGAGCAGGCCAAGGCGATCCTCCTCGACGCGGTGGCGACGGCGAACCACTGCCGGGCCGTGTGGAACGAGTCCTTCGGCTTCTCGACCGTCGTCGGCTTCGAGGCCGACCTCGAACCGGTCGAGCTGCTCTACACCTCGCTCCTCGTCCAGGGCACCGCGGCGATGACCCGCGCCGAGGCCGAGCAGCGGGCGGGCGGCCGCAAGCGCACCAAGTCCTTCCGGCAGTCCTTCCTCCTCGCCTACGCCAACCGGCTCGGCGCCCGCCTCGCCGCCACGAGCCGCCGGGTCGCCGCCGAGGCCCCGACCCTCCTCCCGGCCCTCGCCTCCCGCGAGGTCGCGGTGACCGCCCGGACCGACGAGCTCTTCCCGGAGACCCGGACCAGCCGGGTGCGGGCCGCCTGGGACGAGGCGGGCTGGACACACGGCACGTCGGCGGCGGACCGGGCAGGGCTGCGGGCGCCGGGCAGCCAGGGCGAGATCCGCGGATAGATCCCGCCGAGATCCCACCCCAGGGCGGAATGCCGGTTTCGCCCCGCATCGCGGCTACGCTCACCCCCATGAGCTGGCTCCGGGCGTTGAAGGAGACCGCCCGCTCGGGGCTCCGGGTCGAGCGGCAGCGGCTGGAGCCCGCCGTCGCGGCGCGCGGCGCGCTCGGGCTCGCGCTCGTCGTCGGCGTCTCGCTCGCCCGGTTCGGGCCGGCGGTGGCCGTGTCGTCCGCGTTCGGGGCGTACCAGGCGGCGATCGCGACCTTCCAGCGGTCCTACCGGCCGCGCCCCACCCTCGCGACGGCGTCCGGCGCGAGCCTCGCGGTCTCCACCTTCCTGGGCTACCTGACCGGCGCCCACATCGTCGCCTTCCTGATCCTCCTGGGGCTGTGGACGTTCCTCGCGGGGCTCGCCTGGGCCGTGGGGCCGACCGTCGGCATCATCGCCTCGTCGAACGTGGCGATGATGCTGGTGACGGTCACGCTCCCGACCTCGGTCGCCGCGGCCGCCGGTCACGCCGCGATGATCGCGGTGGGCGGCCTCGTGCAGGCCGCGCTGATCGTCGCGCTGCCGATCCGCCGCTGGGGCGCCCAGCGGGACGCGCTCGCCGACGCGCTCGCGGCCGAGGCGGACTACGCACGGCGGCTGCGCCACGACCCGACCTGCGCCTTCGACCCCGTACCGCTGATGACGGCCCGCAGCGCCGCCGCCGTCACCGCCCGCCAGGCCCGCCGCCGCCCCGCCGAGCTGCACGGCGCGCGCGGGCTCGCCGAGCGGATCCGCCCGGTGCTCGCCTCGCTCGCCGACCCGGCCGTCGGCGCGCCCGCCGAGGGACCGGAACGGGACCGGGTCCGGGAGCTGCTCGCCGCGGCCGGAGAGATCCTGGACGCCACCGCGCACGCCATCCGGCACGGCGAACCGGTCGAGCTGCCGCCCGCCGCCCTCGCCGCGCTCCGCACGCCCGACACCGGCGCGATCCTGTCCGGCGCCCCGCGCCGGGCCGCCGTCCGGCTCGCCGCGCTGCTCGAAGACGTCGTGGAGACGGCGGAGCCGCGCACCGAGACGGAGCTGGCGAAGGACCCGGCCGTGGCCGCCGCCCGCCGCCGCCCCGGCCTGCTCCGGCTCGTCCCGGTGGCGCTCGGCAAGATGCGGGCCGAGCTGCGCCACGAGTCGCCGGTCCTGCGCCACGCGATCCGGGTCACGGCGGTGACGACCGCCGGCTACGTCCTCGGCACCGCCCTCCCGCTCGGCCACGGCTACTGGGCGCCGATGGCCTCCGTGATGGTGATGCGCCCCGACTTCACGCAGACGTACGCCCGCTCCGTCGCCCGCTTCGGCGGCACACTCGTCGGCGTGGCCCTCGCGACGGGCGTCGTCCAGGCCGCGCACCCGGGCACGTACCTCTCCGCCGCGCTCGCCGTCGGGTGCGCCTTCGCCATGTACCTCCTCATGCGTACGGGCTACGCCGCCGGCCAGGTCTTCGTCGCCGCGTACGTCGTCTTCCTGCTCGGCATGGAGGGCGCGGGCGTCACCCAGACCGTCCGCGAACGCGTCCTCCTCACCCTCCTCGGCGGACTCCTCGCCATGCTGGCGTACGCGGTGTACCCGGCCTGGGAGACCCCGCGGCTGCGCGGCCGGCTCGCCGACTGGCTGAAGGCGGACGGACGGTACGCGGCCGCCGTCGTCGCCCACTACGCCGAACCGGCCGGTCCCGCCTCCCCCGAGGTCCGCGAGGCGCTGCTCGCCACCCGTACCGCCCGGATCGCCTGGCAGGACGGCGTGGCCCGGGCCACCCACGAGCCGGTACGCCACCGGGGCCTGTCCCGCGCGGCGGCGGACGACGCCGAGCACGCCCTGGCCCAGTTCAGCCGCGTCGCCATGCTCCTGGAGGCCCACCTCCCCGAACGCGGCGCCGAGCCCGTCCCGGCCGCCGCGGCCCTCGCGGAGGCGCTGCGCCGCGCGACCGAACGCGGCGCGAAGGCCGTACGGGAACGCAGGGCGCCGCGCTGGGACGAGCTGCGCGCGACGGTCGCGGCCTGGGCTCGGGGGGAGGGGGCGCCGGACCACTTCCTGCTGCGGAAGGGGGCGGTGCTGTTGCTCGACGCGCTCGACGGGCTGACGGAGGCACTCGCTCGCTGACGCCCGCCGACATTTCCCCGGGAGGCGTGTCATCCGGCCGGGCGGTGCCGGGAGTTGGAGGAGATGAGGGGCCCTCACCGGATTCCAGACCCCAGGAGCACTCGCATGAAGAAGCAACTCATGGCCGCCGCCCTGCTCGCGGCCGCCACGCTGACCGCCGCGCCCGCGGTCGCGGCCACCGCCCACGCCGGCCGCGCCACCACCGCCGCCCCCGCGGTCGCGGCCGTCCACGCCGTCCCCGCGGCCCGGTCCGTGGCCGCGGCGCCCGCCCCCTCCGTACACGTCGTCCGGTCCGGCGAGCGCGTCGACGCCGGCGGCGGCTGGACGGTGTGGCTGACGCCCGACGGCAAGCACTGGGCCGGCCCGGACGGCTTCGAGAACTTCCGCAGCGTCGTCGACGGCAACATCGACCCGTCCCAGCCCGGCGTCAGCCACCAGTCCGAGGGCGACGCCACCCGCGCCTTCCACTCCGGCCTCTACTACGGAACCAGGAAGGCCGGGAAGGTCGTCCTGACCGGTGCGGACGGCCGCAAGACCGCCGCGACCCTCCTCGAACTGCCGGGCCGCCCCGGCTGGGGCGTCTGGTACGTCACCCTGCCCGCCCACCGGGACGGCACGTCCGACGGCGTCGGCGTCGCGCTGTACGACCGCGACGGGCGTCTGCTGGCCGAGCTTCCGCCGTTCTGACGCACATGCACGCGACTCCGGGCGTACGCACGGCCCGGCACGGACAGGCAGGGCCCGGCACGGGGCGGGCCCTGCCCCTGTCCACCGGAACGAGCACGAGGTCCGTCACCGTGGCGCACGCACCCGCCTCCCATGACGGCGACGACGGCTTCGCCGAGTTCGCCGTCGCCGCCTGGCCGCGCCTGGTGCGCACGGCGCAGCTCCTGACGGGCGACTTCCACGAGGCCGAGGACCTGGTGCAGACGACCCTCGCCAAGGTGTACGGCCGCTGGCGGCGCGTCCCGCGCGCGGAGATCGACCTGTACGTGAAGCGCGCGCTGGTGAACAACAACCTCAGCCGGTTACGCCGCAAGCGGGTCGCGCACCTGCTGACCCCGGTCCTCCCGGAGCCGCTGCGGCACGCGTACGCGGGGCACGCCGACGCGGTGGAGCAACGCACCGCGCTGATGGGCGCGCTGGCGGACCTGCCGGCGCGGCAGCGGGCGGTGATGGTGCTGCGCTACTGGGAGGACCTGAGCGAGCAGGAGATCGCGACGGTCCTCGACTGCTCGATCGGTACGGTCAAGACGCATGCCCGGCGCGGCCTCGCGGCCCTGCGGAACCACCCGGGCCTCACCACTTCCATGAACCCCACACACCCCACCGGAGCGCGACGATGAAGGACGACGAGCTCCGGGACCTGTTCGCGCACGCCGTGCGGGACATCACCCCGGGTCCGGTGCCGCTGGCGGCCGTCCGGCGCCGGGGGCGGGCGCTGCGGCGCCGCCGGACGGTCACCGTCGCGGCGCTCACGGTGCTCGCGGTGTCGGGCGTGGCGACCGTGACGGCCCTGTCCCTGCCGGGTCCCGACCGCCCCGCCGAGCGCCGGGCGGCGGCGGCCTCGCCCGCCCCCGCCCCGGTCGCGGCCACTCCGGCCGCCACGCCCGTCCGGGTCGTACGGTCCGGGGAGCGCGTGGCCGCGGGCCGGGGCTGGACGGTGTGGCTGACGTCCGAGGGCAAGTTCTGGAAGGGGCCCGACGGACTCGAGAACTCCCGCAGCGTCACGGACGGCAACCTGGACACGGCCCACCCGGGAGTCTCGTACCAGTCGGAGGGCAACGCCTCCGGCGCCTTCCACTCCGGTCTGTACTACGGCACCCGCGACGCCGGCCGGGTCGAACTCCGCGGCCCGGACGGCCGCACGGCCACCGCGGCCCTCCTCGAACTGCCGGGCCGCCCGGGCTGGGGCGTCTGGTACGTCTACAGCGCCGTCACCGACCCGACCGTGGTCCTCTACGACCGGAAGGGCGCCCGCCTCGCCGACCTCCCCGGAACACCGACCGGCCGGTAACACGTTGAGTCGCGTAGTCGCTACGCCACCCCTCGTGCACGTGCATCTGCTCGTGCGTCTGCTCATGCAGAGGCATATGAACACAGCTATGATCCGAGGAAGTTGACACATGCACCAATGAACTCGGGGAGCTACCAGTGCACCACGCGCACCACGCGTACAACGGCATGGCGGCCACGGAGCTTCGTGGTGTCGTGTGGCAGAAGAGCCGGGCCAGCAACTCCCAGGGCGCCTGCGTGGAGTTCGCGAAGCTGCCGGGCGGAAACGTCGCCGTGCGCAACTCGCGCCACCCCGACGGCCCCGCGCTCGTCTACACGCCCGCCGAGATAGAGGCGATGCTCGCGGGCGTGAAGGCCGGGGAGTTCGACCACCTGGTGTGAGGGAGAACGTACGAGAGGGCCCCGGCGGCGTTCGCCACCGGGGCCCTCTCCGTATGTCCGTACGCCTGTGTGTCCGTACGCCGGTACGCCCGGGAGTGTCCGGGTGCTACTCCGGGCCCAGCCGGAACAGCGCCCACACCACCTTGCCGTGCAGTGTGCCCGCGAGCGGGTGCCAGCCCCAGCTGTCGCTGAACGACTCGACCAGGAACAGGCCGCGGCCCGACTCGGCCGCGAAGTCCTCGCCGCCCTCGCGGGCCTCGGGGCTCTCCCGGCTGGGGTCGCGCACGGCGCACACCAGGCGCGACGCCCAGCGCATGAGGTGCAGCCGCACGGGCGGGTTCAGGCCGTCTTCGGGCGCCGGCTCGGGGCCGGCCGGCACGGCGTGCCGCAGCGCGTTCGTGACCAGCTCGGACACCACCAGCGCCACGTCGTCGAAACGCTCGTCGAGGTCCCAGTTGCGGAGCGTCTGGCTGGTGAACTTCCGGGCGCCGCGCACCGCTTCGTAACGGGGCGGAAGTGCGCAGGAGGCCGAGTTGGAGACGGTCGCGGGATCGATCGGCGGAAGCCCCTGCCGTAACGGCTCGAGCATGGTCGATGTGTTCGTCCCCATGCGAGGCACTCCCGGGAATCGCGACGTGTGGTGCGACAACTGGTGCGACAACGGTGCGGCAACACGAGCGAGTACGCGGCTGCGCGGGCACCATGGTTCCGAATGCGCGGAAGGGATGCAAGGGCAGATGCACGTGCACGCGCCGGACCTGTCCTGCCACGTGCCGATTCTGTGCATAAGTCGTCCACCCCTTCTGCTGAAGCTGCCCGGAACCGGTCCCCTATCCGTAATCGAATGTGTACGCGCTGAAGCGTTTAGTGGCAGAATCCGGGGCTCAGCGGGGACTCGGCGCGGACTCGGCGGGGACTCCACGGGGGCTCGGCAGCGAGAAGAGCATCAGGGCAGCACCGTGAAGGGGAGGCTGGAGCCGTGACGGCAGGCGAATCGAGCGGGGCGAGCGGGAGCGTGGTGCGCCGCATCCTGCTGGGCTCCCAGTTGAGGCGACTGCGCGAGTCGCGCGGCATCACCCGGGAAGCCGCCGGCTATTCGATCCGGGCGTCCGAATCCAAGATCAGCCGTATGGAGTTGGGAAGGGTGAGCTTCAAGGCCAGGGACGTCGAGGATCTGCTCACGCTCTACGGAGTCACCGAGGAAAGCGAGCGCGGCGCGCTGCTCGGGCTGGCCCGCGAGGCCAACCTGGCCGGCTGGTGGCACAGCTACGGAGACGTCCTGCCCGGCTGGTTCCAGACCTACATCGGCCTGGAAGGCGCCGCCTCCCTCATCCGCATCTACGAAGTCCAGTTCGTCCACGGCCTGTTGCAGACCGAGGCGTACGCCCACGCCGTCGTCACCCGCGGCATGCCCGACGCCCCGCACGCCGAGATCGAGCGCCGGGTCGCGCTCCGCCTGGAGCGCCAGAAGGTCCTCGTCTCCGAGAACGCCCCCCACGTCCACGCCGTCCTCGACGAGGCCGCGCTGCGCCGCCCCTACGGCGACCGGGCCGTGATGCAGGGCCAGTTGCGGCACCTCATCGAGATCTCCGAGCACCCCAACGTCACCCTCCAGGTCATGCCCTTCAGCTTCGGCGGCCACGCGGGCGAGAGCGGCGCCTTCACGATGCTCAGCTTCCCCGAGTCCGATCTGTCCGACGTCGTCTACCTGGAGCAGCTGACCGGCGCCCTCTACCTCGACAAGCGCGAGGAGGTGGCCCAGTACGGCCGGGTCCTGGAGCGGCTCTCCGAGGACAGCCCCGATCCCGCGGAAAGCCGTGATCTTCTCCGGGGACTCCTCCAACTCTCCTGATACGTCAGTACGATGACGGCACATCAGTGAGACGGCTGTGACTGTGGCTGCGTAAGGCTGCGTGCGCTGCGCACCGCGGCGGAGCCGTCTCTTGCCGATTTGCCGACGCCCGCCACCGCGGGCGGGTAAGGGGTCTCGTTCCATGACGACGCCGACGTCCTACTTCACCGAACTGGCGCACCAGTACATCGACGGCGAGTGGAAGCCGGGCAGCGGCTCGTGGGACATCATCGACTTCAACCCGTACACCGGGGAGAAGCTGGCCGCGATCACCGTCGCCACCGCCGACGAGGTCGACCGCGCCTACCGGGCCGCAGAGCGCGCCCAGGCCGAGTGGGCCGAGACCAACCCGTACACCCGCCGGCTCGTCTTCGAGCGGGCGCTGCGGATCGTCGAGGACCGCGAGCAGGAGCTCGCCGAGGTCATCGTCGCCGAGCTGGGCGGCACCCGGCTCAAGGCGGGCTTCGAGCTGCACCTCGCGAAGGAGTTCCTGCGCGAGGCGATCCAGCTGGCGCTGCGCCCCGAGGGCCGCATCCTGCCCTCGCCGGTCGACGGCAAGGAGAACCGCGTCTACCGCCTGCCGGTCGGCGTCGTCGGCGTCATCTCGCCGTTCAACTTCCCCTTCCTCCTCTCCATCAAGTCGGTCGCCCCGGCGCTCGCCCTCGGCAACGCCGTCGTCCTCAAGCCGCACCAGAACACCCCGGTCTGCGGCGGCACCCTCGTCGCCAAGGTCCTGGAGGAGGCCGGGCTGCCGGCCGGGCTGCTCAACGTCGTCGTCACCGACATCGCCGAGATCGGCGACGCGCTGCTCACCCACCCGGTCCCGAAGGTCATCTCCTTCACCGGCTCCGACCGCACCGGCCGCCACGTCGCCACGGTCTGCGCCCAGAATTTCAAGCACGCCGTGCTCGAACTCGGCGGCAACAGCGCCCTGATCGTCCTCGACGACGCCGACGTCGACTACGCCGTCGACGCGGCCGTCTTCAGCCGCTTCGTGCACCAGGGGCAGGTCTGCATGGCCGCCAACCGGGTCCTGGTGGACCGCAGCGTCGCGGCGGAGTTCACCGAGAAGTTCGTCGCCAAGGTGAAGACCCTGCGGGTCGGCGACCCGGCCGACCCGGCCACCCACATCGGCCCGCTCATCAACCACCAGCAGGCCGAGGCGGTCGCCGCGGTCGTCGAGCAGACCGTCGCCGGCGGCGCGACCGCGCTGCTGCGCGGCTCGGTCGAGGGCAGCTTGGTCTCCCCGACCGTGCTCACCGACATCGCCGCCGACGCGCCCGTGCTCAACCAGGAGATCTTCGGCCCGGTGGCCCTGGTCATCCCGTTCGACGGCGAGGACGAGGCCGTACGGATCGCCAACGACACCCCGTACGGGCTCAGCGGCGCCGTCCACACCGGCGACATCGAGCGCGGCGTCCGGGTCGCCAAGCGCATCCACACCGGCATGATCCACATCAACGACGGCACCGTGCACGACGAGCCGATCGTGCCGTTCGGCGGCGAGAAGCGGTCGGGCATCGGGCGGCTGAACGGCGAGGCGATGATCGAGGCGTTCACGACGCAGAAGTGGATCTCGATCCAGCACGGCCGCAGCCGGTTCCCGTTCTAGTCATCCTGAGCCAACCTGAGCCAACCTGAGCCATCCGGAGCCACTAGGACAGCATCTGACCTAGTGGCTCCGTAAGTTGGTCGGTGTCGGGGGAGACCGACACCGACCTACGGAGGGTGGACAACATGGTGGCTCTTGTTCCCGCGGAGCAGCCCGGCGACGAGCGCGGCGCGTTCCTCAACTTCCTGCGGGCCCAGCGCGAGGCGATCGTCCGCGCGTCCCTCGGGCTCACCGAGGAGCAGGCGGCGAGCCGCCCCAGCGCCAGCGAGCTCAGCCTCTCCGGCCTGATCAAGCACGTCGCCGAGGCCGAGCTCAACTGGCTGCGGATGGCGCAGCAGCAGCCGAACGAGCTGCGCCGGGACGAGTCGACCTGGCACGAGAGCTTCAAGCTCGTCGGCGACGAGACCGTCGCGGGCACGGTGGCCTTCATGGCGGGCGTGGCGAAGGAGACGGAGGAGTTCGTCCGGACCGTGCCCAGCCTCGACGACACCTTCCCGCTGCCCGAGGCGCCCTGGTTCCCGAAGGACGGGCGCGTCTCGGTCCGCTGGATGCTGCTGCACCTGATCCAGGAGACGGGCCGGCACGCCGGGCACGCGGACATCATCCGGGAGTCCCTGGACGGCAAGGGCTCCTTCGAGCTCATCGAGCTGGAGAAGAAGTCCTCCTAGGCTCCTTCCTACACTCGGGGCATGTCAGCGATCCGACTCCTCGTCCTCGGCGCGGTCAAGCAGCACGGCCGCGCCCACGGCTACCAGGTGCGCAACGACCTGGAGTACTGGGGTGCGCACGAGTGGTCCCACGCCAAACCCGGCTCGATCTACCACGCGCTCAAACAGATGGCGAAGCAGGGACTGCTGCGCGCCTTCGAGAGCGCGCCGAGCACGGCCGGCGGGCCGCCGCGCGTCGAGTACGAGATCACGGACGCCGGCCGCGAGGAGTACCTGCGGCTGCTGCGCGTGGCCCTGTCCTCGTACGAGCAGGGGCTGGACGTGCGCGCGGCGGGCATCGGCTTCATGGTCGACCTGCCGCGCGCGGAGGTCGTGGAGCTGCTGCGGGCCCGGCTGCGCGCCCTGGACGAGTGGCAGGCGCGGGTCACCGACTACTACACCCCGGAGGGCGGGCCCGAGCAGCTCGGTCACATCGGCGAGCTCATGCGCCTCTGGGTGTTCTCGGCGGACGCGGGCCGGGCCTGGGCGTCCGGTCTGATCGAGCGGCTTGAGGCGGGGGCGTACGCGTTCGCCGGGGAGGGCGGGGAGCCGTTCGTCGGCGTCCTCGCGGACGGCCAGGAGAACCCGTACGCCTGACGCGTGCGTCCCTCAGTGGTGGAACGAGGTCGCGGCCGCCTTGTCGTGGGTGGACGGGTGGGACTGGCTCCTCAGTTCGGGGAGGAGCTGGTTCAGGTCCTCGACGAGAAGGCTCGCGAGGTCCTCGGAGAAGCCGTTGCGGCAGACCACGCGCAGCACCGACAGGTCCTCCCGGTTCTTCGGGAAGGTGTACGCGGGGACGAGCCAGCCGCGCTCGCGCAGCCGGCGCGAGACGTCGAACACGTCGAAGGCGGTCACGTCGGGCGCGGTGGTGAAGGCGAAGACGGGCAGCTGGTCGCCCCGGGTGAGGAGGCTGAAGTCGCCCATCGCCTCGATCTGTCCGGCCAGGCCGGTGGCCACGTCCCGGCTGGTCTGCTGGACCGTCCGGTAGCCGTCCCGGCCGAGCCGGAGGAACGTGTAGTACTGGGCGACGACCTGGGCGCCGGGGCGGGAGAAGTTGAGGGCGAAGGTGGGCATGTCGCCGCCGAGGTAGTTGACCCGGAAGACGAGTTCCTCGGGCAGTTCCTCGGCCGAGCGCCACAGCGCCCAGCCGACGCCCGGGTAGACCAGGCCGTACTTGTGGCCGGAGGTGTTGATCGAGGAGACGCGGGGGAGCCGGAAGTCCCACGTCACGTCCTCGTCGAGGAACGGGGCGACCATGCCGCCGGAGGCGCCGTCGACGTGGACAGGGATGTCGAGGCCGGTGCGTTCCTGGAGGTCGTCGAGGGCGGCGCAGATGTCCGCGACGGGTTCGTAGGAGCCGTCGAACGTGGAGCCGAGGACGGCGACGACGCCGATGGTGTTCTCGTCGCAGAGCGCGGCGGCGGAGGCGGCGTCCATGTGGAAGCGGTCGCCGTCCATGGGGACGAGGCGGGGCTCGACCTCCCAGAAGTTGCAGAACTTCTCCCAGCAGACCTGGACGTTGACGCCCGTCACCAGGTTGGGACGGGCGCCGGGGTAGCGGCCGGCGTTGCGTTTGGCCCAGCGGCGCTTGAGGGCCATGCCGGCGAGCATGCAGGCCTCGCTGGAGCCGGTGGTGGAGCAGCCGACGGCGGCCGCCGGGTCGGGCGCGTTCCACAGGTCGGCGAGCATGGCGACGCAGCGGCGCTCCAGTTCGGCGGTGCGCGGGTACTCGTCCTTGTCGATCATGTTCTTGTCGCGGCACTCGGCCATCAGGACCCCGGCCTGCGGCTCCATCCACGTGGTGACGAAGGTGGCCAGGTTGAGGCGGGAGTTGCCGTCGAGCATCAGCTCGTCGTGGACGATCTGGTAGGCGCTCATCGGCGGCAGCGGGCCGTCCGGCAGGCGGTGGCGCGGCGGAGCCTCGGTCATGCCGCCGACCGGGTTGGCATCGCCGTAGAAGGGGTTGAAGGAGATACGGCGGAGGTGTTCGGTCTTCGGTTCCTCGGGACCCTTGTGCAGTGCCACGGGGACTCCTATCGCAGGCTCGGGATGCGGTGGTCTCAGTGCAGGGCGTTGCCCTGCTGGTCGAGTTCGAACTCGGGGCGGCCGGTGATGACCAGCCAGGCGGGCAGGGAGGCGAGGACGAGCAGGGCGATCATCGGGGCCGAGGAGGCGAGCACGGCGGCGACGAAGAGGCTGATCCAGCCCTGGCGGGTGTGGGCGAGCAGGATGCCGAGCACCGCCGAGGTGACGGCGACCGTGGGGTGGATCTCGGGGACGAGCGCCTGGGCGAGGAGTCCGAAGGCGGTTCCGATGAAGACGGCGGGGAAGACCCGGCCGCCGACGAAGCCGCACGAGGCGGCGACGAGCAGCGCTGCCGACTTCACCAGGGCCAGCTTGGCCAGTTCGCCCGAGTCGTAGGAACCGATCGACTGGATGAGCTCCCTGGTCTCCGTCAGTCCCTTGAAGAGGGTCAGCTGTCCGCCGAGCGCGCCGAGCAGGCCGAGCACGAGGCCGCCGAGCGGCAGCATCAGCATGGGGTGCCTGAGGCGTTTGAAGGCCCGGTGGACGTGGGGGAAGGCATAGCCGGACAGCAGCCCGAAGGCGGCGGCGAGGGTGGCGATGACGAGGGCGGCGAGGAGGTCCTCGTAGCCGGGGTCGTCCAGCGCGGGCAGTCCCATGTCGAAACTGGGGTGGTCGGCCAGCTGGGTGGTCATGGCCCCGGCCCCGGCGGCGAGCAGCGCGGCGAACAGGCGGTCCCACAGCGCGCCGCCGCCCGGCTGGGGCGGCTGGCCCGGCCGGGACGGCCGGGTGGCCAGCGCCTCGGAAAGGACGAGCGCGGCGGCCACCGGGGTGCCGAACAGGGCGCCGAAGGTGCCGGCGGTGGCCAGGGAGACCCAGAAGATGCCCGGAACGGCCGGCTTGAGCGTCTTGCCCGCCCAGAAGGTGAGGGCGATGGCGGCGGCGATGGTCGGGTACTCCGGGCCGAGGCTGACGCCGCCGGCGAGGCCGAGAGTGGCGGCGAGCAGCAGACCGGGAACCACACCCGGGGGCACCGGCGGCCCGCCCAGCCCGCCCTCGGCCGGGTCGGGGCCCGCGTGCCCGTAGACCTTCCAGATCACGAGGCCGACCGCGATGCCGGTCGCGGTGAGCATGACGATGATCCAGAGCGAGGAGTACCGGCCGATGCCGAGCGCGTCCGGAAGGGTGTTCCAGAGCACGTGCTCGAGCTGGTTGGCGATCCCGCTGATCGCGAGGAACAGCAGGGCCGAGGCCACCCCGATCACGAGCGCGGGCAGGATCTGCGGCAGCAGGACCTGCAGCGGCGACTTGGGGGCCGAAGTCTCGGTGGTCACGAGCCTCACCATAAGTGGGCAAATGCCGCATGACATCCCGAGATTCGGAGCGGCCGGACAGCTCGGTCCGGCCCGGACTTGCACCTCACGTCGCGTCAGGACCCAGGCCGGAGAAGGAAGAGAGGGGAAGCCGGATGGGCTACTCCGTGGGACAGGTCGCCGGGTTCGCCGGGGTCACGGTGCGCGCACTGCACCACTACGACGCGATCGGGCTGCTCTCGCCGAGCGGCCGCAACGCGGCGGGCCACCGCCGCTACGACGACGCCGACCTCGACCGGCTCCAGCAGATCCTGTTCTACCGGGAGCTGGGCTTCCCCCTCGAAGAGGTCGCCGTCCTCCTCGACGACCCGGGCGCCGACCCGCAGGAGCACCTGCGGCGCCAGCACCGGCTGCTCACGGCGCGGATCGGGGAACTGCAGCGGATGGCGGCGGCCGTCGAACACGCCATGGAGGCGAGACGCATGGGCATCAACCTCACGCCCGAGGAGAAGTTCGAGGTGTTCGGCGACAAGGACCCCGAGCGGTACGCGGAGGAGTCCGAACGCCGCTGGGGCGGCACCCACACCCACGCGGCCACCCAGGCCCGCGTCGCCGCCTACACCAAGGACGACTGGCAGCGCATGAAGGACGAGATCGACGCCTGGGGCGCCGCCTACGGCGCCCTCATGGACAGCGGAGCGGCCCCGGACTCCACGGCCGCCATGGACCTCGCCGAGGCCCACCGCGCCCACATCACCCACTGGTTCTTCGACTGCCACCCGAAGATCCACCAGGGCCTCGCCGACAGCTACGTCTCCGACGCGAACTACCGCGCCTTCTACGACTCGCTCCACGAGGGCCTCGCCGAGCACCTGCACGCGGCGATCCACGCGAACGCCCGCCGCCTGTCGCCGGCGCCGGCAGACTCGCAGACCTCGTAAACGCTGTCAGGCGCGCGGCGCGACGACCACGGCCGTGCCGTACGCGCACACCTCGGTGCCCACGTCGGCCGCCTCCGTGACGTCGAATCTGAACATCAGGACCGCGTTCGCGCCGCGCGCCCGCGCCTGCTCCACCAGCCGGTCCATCGCCTGGTTACGGGTCTCCACCAGGGTCTTCGTCAGACCCTTCAGCTCCCCGCCCACCAGCGACTTCAGCCCGGCGCCGATCTGGCTGCCGATGTGCCGCGAGCGGACGGTCAGGCCGAAGACCTCGCCGATCACCTGCTTCACCTCGAAGCCCGGTACGTCGTTGGTCGTGACCACCAGCACATCCGACTGCCCCGTCTGGCCGCCGCCGTAATCCTCGATGCCCATGCGCATCCACCTCCTGCTTCCTGATGATCAGCTTCGCGCCGGCGGCGGCGGCGCGCATCCGGGACGGACCCGGACGGGCCCCTGAGAAGCCCGTGCCCCGACCCGTAGGGGCCCCGGGGCCCCGGTGGGGGGCGCATGGAACCCGGGGTGTTCACTCCACGTTGATAGCTTGGGGCGGCCGTCCCGTACGACAATCCCCTTGCACGCCCCCTCACCCCCACCGACCGCAGGAGCCCGGAACCCCGTGAACACGCTTGCCCTCGGACCGAGCTGGCTGGACCCGGACTACCTGATCCAGACCTTCGGCCTGATCGGTGTCCTCGTCATCGTCTTCGCCGAGTCCGGCCTGCTCATCGGCTTCTTCCTGCCCGGTGACTCGCTGCTCTTCACCACCGGCCTCCTCGTCACCACCAACAAGCTGGACTACCCGCTGTGGGCGGTGTGCGGGCTCGTGGTCCTGGCGGCCGTGCTCGGCGACCAGGTGGGGTACCTCTTCGGCCGCAAGGTCGGCCCGTCCCTCTTCAAGCGCCCCGACTCCAAGCTGTTCAAGCAGGAGAACGTGGAGAAGGCGCACGCCTTCTTCGAGAAGCACGGCCCCAAGTCGCTGATCCTGGCCCGCTTCGTGCCGATCGTCCGCACCTTCACGCCGATCATCGCCGGCGTCAGCCGGATGAACTACCGCTCCTTCATCACCTTCAACGTCATCGGCGGCCTCCTGTGGGGCGCCGGCGTGACGCTGCTCGGCTCCGCGCTCGGCAAGATCGAGTTCGTCCACAAGCACATCGAGCTGATCCTCGTCGCGATCGTGCTCATCTCCGTGATCCCGGTCGCCATCGAGCTGCTGCGCGCCCGCGCCCAGTCGAAGAAGAACCCCGACGGGACCGGCCATGGCGACCACGACGCCCCCGGCGCCCCGAACCCGGCCCAGTCCCGCGGCCGCCACGCCAAGCGCTGATGCCGGGCCCAGGCGTTGATGCCGGGCCCAGGCGCTGTCGCCGGGCCCAGGCCCTGACGCCCGGCCCAGGCCCCGCTAGAAGCCGCGCGTGCGCTTGGCGGCCCGACGGGCCGCCGCCGCGCGCGGCGCCTGCATGAAGAGGCGGGCGAGCTCGCCACCGAGGTTCACACCGATCGCGATCGCCAGCGCCAGCGCCGCCGCCTTCGCCAGCGAGGCGAAGCCCTGGTCCAGGTTGTGCTGCGCGATCGCGAGCACACCGAAATACGTCGCCGAACCGGGCAGCAGCGGACCGATCGCCGCCGTCACGTACGGCAGCGACGACGTGTGGTGGTAGCGCGCCGCCAGCTGCCCGAAGAGGCCCACCAGACCGGCCGCCACCGCCGTCGCCATCACCGCGGACCCGCCCGCCGTCACCGCGATCGACGCGAAGACCACCCACGCCACCCCGCCGTTCAGCGTCGCGAACAGCACCGTCGCCCGCGACTGCTGCAACAGCACCGCGAACGTCGCACACAGCACCATCGACGCGGCGATCTGCACCACCGGCCGCTCCACCGGCCGCAGCGCCCCCTCCGGGTTCAGCTCCGCCCCGAACTGCACCGCCAGGTACAGCACCGACAGCACGCCCACCACGATCGCCACGAAGAAGTAGCCGACCTCCAGCAGCCGGGCCGAGGCCGTGATGTAGAAGCCGGTCAGACCGTCCTGCACCGCCGCCACCAGCGCCCGCCCCGGGATCAGCGCGAACAGGCCACCGGTGATCACCGCCGACGGCCGCAGCTCGGTGTGCGCGACCGACAGCGCCACACCCACCGCCGCCGGCGGCATCGCCGCCACCAGGAACTGGTAGAACTCCGGCAGCCCGCGCCCCGCGAACAGCCACGCCAGCCGGTCGCCCAGCATCGCGCCGAGCGCCGCCACGAAGAACACCGTCGGCCCGCCGCCGAGCAGCACCGAGGCCGCGCCCGCGAGCACGCCCGCCGCCAGCGTCAGCGCCCAGCCCGGGTACGGGTGCCGGTTGCGGCGGATCTCCGCGAGCCTCCGGTACGCCTCCTCCGGCGACACCTCGTGGTCCGGGTCGTTGATGTCCGCGACCAGCTGGTACACCGCGGCCAGCCGCGTGTAGTCGGTGCCCCGGCGCCGTACCGTACGGTTCGCGGTCACCGGATCGTCCACCAGCGACGGCTGGTACGTGACCGACAACAGCGTGAAGGTCACCGTCGGCTCGCAGCGGTCGAGCCCGTACGAACGGCAGATCGCGAACATCGCCGCCTCGACGTCCTCCGCGCCCTCCCCGCCCGCGAGCAGCAGCTCGCCGATACGCAGCGTCAGGTCGAGCACGCGCGGCACCGGCGGGCCGGTCTCGCCCGCCCTGCGCGGCGCCTCCGGCACCGGCCGCTCGGCCAGCGGCAGCCGCAGCATGGTCCGCATCCGGTCCTGCCAGGGCGCGTCGTCCGGCAGCATGACCTGCGGTATCCCGTACGCCGGCGTGAAGGCCGGCGGCGAACTCTTCGCCGAGTACGTGGACGGCGGCGCGAAGGCGGAACCTTCCTGCTCCGCCGCGGGCTCGGCCGCCAGGCCGTCCGGCAACGCGAACTCGGAGGTCGGATGCTCCTCCTCCGGCGGCTCGGGCGGCGCCACCCCGGCCGGCGGCACGAACGCGCTGCGCGCCTCGTCCGACTGCGGCTTCCGGTCCTCCGGGGCCTCCTCGGGCCCGTTCGGCTGCGCCACCACTGTCCTCGCCCCTCGTCCTCGCTCGTCCCGAACCGAACAATCAAGCCAAGTATGAATGCGCGAAGGGCGGTGCACCTCGGTAGGTGCACCGCCCTTCACAGGCATTCACAGGCTCAACAGAGCGGGGACTCAGTGAGCGCCCTGCTCCTTGAAGCGCTGGTACGACTTCTCGATCTCGGCCTCGGCCTCGGCGCGGCCGACCCAGTCCGCACCCTCGACCGACTTGCCCGGCTCCAGGTCCTTGTAGACCTCGAAGAAGTGCTGGATCTCCAGGCGGTCGAACTCGGCCACGTGGTGGATGTCGCGCAGGTGCTCCATGCGCGGGTCCGTCGCCGGGACGCACAGCAGCTTGTCGTCGCCGCCGGCCTCGTCCGTCATGCGGAACATGCCGATGGCGCGGCACTTGATGAGGCAGCCCGGGAAGGTCGGCTCGTCAAGGATGACCAGCGCGTCCAGCGGGTCGCCGTCCTCGCCCAGGGTGTTCTCGACGTAGCCGTAGTCCGTCGGGTAGGCGGTCGACGTGAAGAGACGGCGGTCCAGGCGGATCCGACCGGTCTCGTGGTCGACCTCGTACTTGTTCCGCGACCCCTTGGGGATCTCGATGAGAACGTCGAACTCCACGGGTGGATCTCCTCCTGAATCAACACATGTCAATGCTCGCGACGACGCGCGGTGGTTAAGTGTCTCTCACGCACGCTCTTGATCGCGAAAGGGGCTGGTCATCACATGCCGGAGCCGAGAACCTGGCAGGTCGTGGCGGGCTCCGCCGTGCTCGGTCTGGCCCTGGCCGCCGGAGCGGTGGCCGTGGCCGGCCCGTGGGACTCCGGTCAGCGTAAGGCCGAGCGGGCCCGCGCGGTCACCGCCGACGCCCGAGGTGGCGCACATCACGCGGGCGCCCCCGGCGCCGCCGCCCCGCACCGCCCGGCCCCCGCCCCCAGCGCCCCCGGCGTCCTGCGCGCCCTGAGCCCCGCGGACACGGCCAGGACGACCACCCGCACGGGCGACGACCTCGCCGCCGTCCTCGTACCCCTGCTCGCCGACCCCGGCCTCGGCCCGCTGCGCACCGCCTCCGTCGTCGACACCGAGACCGGCCGCCAGCTCTACGGAGAAGGCGCCGGCACCCCGATGACGCCCGCCTCCGTCGTCAAGATCGCCACGACCGCCGCCGCGCTCTCCGCCCTCGGCCCCGACCACCGCATCACGACCCGCACGGTCGCCACCCCGGACGGCCGCACCGTCACCCTCGCCGGCGGCGGCGACCCCACCCTCGACAAGGCCCGCCTGAAGGCCCTCGCCGACGCCACCGCCCGCGCCCTCAAGGCCCGCGGCACCGGCACCGCCACCACACCCGTACGGCTGGCCTACGACACGAGCCTCTACCAGGGCCCCGCCCGCCACCCCATCGGCCCCAACGAGAACATCGCCCCGCTCAGCGCCCTGATGACCGACGAGGGCCGCCTCGACCACAGCCACAGCGGGCCCGCGCCGCGCACCGCCGACCCCGCCGGCGACACCGCCGCCGCCTTCGCCCGCCTGCTGAAGCAGGCCGGCGTCACCCTCCAGGGCGACCCCAGGCCCGGCAAGGCCCCCGGCGGCCCCCAGGCCGCACCCCTCGCCCGTACCGACTCCGCACCCCTCGCCGACCTCGTCGAACGCACCCTCACCCACAGCGACAACGACCTCGCCGAGGCCCTCGCCCACCAGACCGCCCTCGCCCACAAGCAGCCCGCCAGCCTCGACGGCGGGGAGAAGGCCGTCCACGACGAACTCGCCCGGCTCGGCCTCCCGCTCGCCGGCACCCGGTTCGCCGACGGCAGCGGCCTCGACCGGCGCGACCGGGTCTCCGCCGCCCTGCTCACCGGCATCCTCACCCGCGCGGCCGACCCCGCCCACCCCGAACTGCGCCCCGTCCTCACCGGACTGCCCGTCGGCGGCTTCAGCGGCACCCTCGCCGGCCGCTTCGCCGACGGCCCCGCCGCCGTCGGCGCCGGCCTGATCCGCGCCAAGACCGGCACCCTCACCGGCGTCAACACCCTCGCCGGCACCGTCGTCACCGCCGACGGCCGCCTCCTCGCCTTCGCCTTCCTCGCCGGCCGTACGAACTCCCCGGACGCCGCCCAGTCCGCCCTCGACCGGCTCGGCGCCGCCCTGGCCCCGCCCCGCTGAGCCCCCTACCCGTTCCGCCCGGAACACGCCCCGTGGCCGCCCCGAACCGGCCCCGAATTCCGCCCCGAACCACCCCCGAACCCGTCCCTGACCCGGGCGAATACTCGCCCGAACCCTCACCGAACGGGCGCCGAGAACGTACGGTTGACGCATGACGAGCATCGGTGGTGCAGGGACATCGGGGATGGTCGACTGGAATCTCGCCGTCGCGACGGCGACCCGGCTGGTCCGCCCGGGCCCGGAGGTGAGCCGGGAGGAAGCACGCGACGTCGTCGCCGAGCTCCGCAGACACGCCAAGGCCGCCGAGGAACACGTCCGCGCATACACCCGGATGATCCCCGAAGGCCATCACTCCGACGACACGCCCGTCCTCGTCGTCGACCGCGTCGGCTGGATCAAGGCCAACGTCGCCGGCTTCCGCGAACTCCTCACCCCGCTCCTCGACAAGATGAAGGAACGCCGCTCCGGCACCACCGGCGGCTCCATGCTCAACGCCGTCGGCGGCAAGGTCACCGGCGTCGAGCTCGGCATGCTGCTGTCCTTCCTGGCCTCCCGCATCCTCGGCCAGTACGAGACCTTCGCCCCCGCCACCCGCGAACTCCCCGCAGGCACCGCCGGCGGCGGCCGCCTCCTGCTCGTCGCCCCCAACATCGTCCACGTCGAACGCGAACTGGACGTCGACCCCCACGACTTCCGGCTCTGGGTCTGCCTCCACGAGGAGACCCACCGCACCCAGTTCACCGCCGTCCCCTGGCTCCGCGACCACCTCCAGGGCGAGATCCAGTCCTTCCTCGCCGCCACCGACATCGACCCCTCCACCGTCGTCGAACGGCTCCGCGAAGCAGCCCAGGCCCTCGCCGGCGGCAACCGCCCCGAAGGCGAACAGGGCGAACCCGGACCCAGCATCGTCGAACTCGTCCAGACCCCCGAACAGCGCGAGATCCTCGGCCGCCTCACCGCCGTCATGTCCCTCCTCGAAGGCCACGCCGACCACGTCATGGACGGCGTCGGACCCGACGTCGTGCCCTCCGTCGCCGAGATCCGCGAGAAGTTCCAGCAGCGCCGCGCCCGCGGCGCCTCCCGCCTCGACCTCGCCCTGCGCAGACTCCTCGGCCTCGACGCCAAGCTCCGCCAGTACCGCGACGGCGAACGCTTCGTCCGCGCCGTCGTCGACCAGGTCGGCATGGACGGCTTCAACCGCGTCTGGACCTCCCCCAACACCCTCCCCACCAAGGCCGAGATCGCCAAGCCGGCCGACTGGGTGGCGAGGGTGCACCGTAAGGCAGACTCATGAGACGGAAGCGTCGGAAGACGGAAGAACACCCCACCAATCACCCGTCCGAGGGACCGTAGACGGCGGGTGGGGCGTGCAATGCTCGGGTAACGGCCAGGTTCTGTCACCATCGACGCACTCTGAGTGACCGAACCCCCACTTCCGACCGTTAAGACTCCGACCGAGGCACCCCACTCTCTCCACGAAGGGCACCGGACATGGGTCCCCATCCTGCGGTCGCGGCGATACGCCTGGCGGTCCGCCGCGTACTCCACGACGTCCTCACCGCGCACACCCCCGAGCACTCCTCCCAGCACCCCGCCGAGCACCCCGCCGAACGCTCCCCCCAGCGCCCCGGCACACCCGCCGGCACCCAGCCCCTGGTGCTCGTCGCCTGCTCCGGCGGCGCCGACTCCATGGCACTCGCCTCCGCGCTCGCCTTCGAAGCCCGCAAGCTCCCCCTGCGCGCCGGCGGCATCACCGTCGACCACGGCCTCCAGCACGGCTCCGACCAGCGCGCCCGCGAAGTCGCCGACCGCATGACCGCCCTCGGCCTCGACCCCGTCGAAGCCGTCGCCGTCACCGTCGGCCGCGACGGCGGCCCCGAAGCCGCCGCCCGCGACGCCCGCTACGCCGCCCTCGACGCCGCCGCCGAACGCCACGGCGCCACCGCCGTCCTGCTCGGCCACACCCGCGACGACCAGGCCGAAACCGTCCTCCTCGGCCTCGCCCGCGGCTCCGGCATCCGCAGCCTCTCCGGCATGGCCGCCGTCTCCGGCACCGCCGGCCGCTACCGCCGCCCCTTCCTGGAGCTCGACCGGCAGACCGTACGCAAGGCCTGCATCGCCCAGGAACTCGCCGTCTGGGACGACCCCCACAACGCGGACCCCGCCTACACCCGCAGCCGGCTCCGCCACGAAGGCCTCCCCGCCCTCGAGAAAGCCCTCGGCAAGGGAGTCGTCGAAGCCCTCGCCCGAACGGCCCAGCTCTCCCGCGACGACGCCGACGCCCTCGACGCCTGGGCCGCCGACGCCGAGACCGACGTACGCGACGAAGCCGGCCGCCTCGAATGCGCCAAGCTCTTCGGCCTGCCCCCCGCCGTACGCCGCCGCGTCCTGCGCCGCGCCGTCATCGCCGAGGGCGCCCCGGCCGGCTCCCTCTTCGCCCGGCACATCGAAGAAATCGACCGGCTCGTCACCGGCTGGCGCGGCCAGGGAGCCATCAACCTGCCCGGACGCGTCGAGGCACTGCGGCAGGGTGGCAGACTGGTCATTCGGCAAGGCTGACCGCAAAGTCGCAAGCTGCAACGAAAGTGACCCGGGTGAACGAGAAGGACATGGGCACCGACCTCCAGTCGGTGCTCATCACCAAGGAAGAGATCGACGCGAAGCTCGCCGAGCTGGCCGCGAAGATCGACGCGGAGTACGCGGGCAAGGACCTGCTCATCGTGGGCGTCCTCAAGGGCGCCGTGATGGTGATGGCGGACCTGGCACGCGCCCTGTCCAACCCCGTCACCATGGACTGGATGGCCGTCTCCTCCTACGGCGCCGGCACCCAGTCCTCCGGCGTGGTCCGCATCCTCAAGGACCTCGACACCGACATCAAGGGCCGGCACGTCCTGATCGTCGAGGACATCATCGACTCGGGCCTGACCCTGTCCTGGCTCCTGTCCAACCTCGGCTCCCGCGAGCCGGCCTCCCTCGAGGTCGTCACCCTCCTGCGCAAGCCGGAGGCCGCCAAGGTCGCCATCGACGTCAAGTGGATCGGCTTCGACATCCCCAACGAGTTCGTCGTGGGATACGGCCTGGACTACGCCGAGAAGTACCGCAACCTCCCCTTCGTCGGCACCCTCGCCCCGCACGTCTACGGCGGCTGAGGACCCAACTCCCCCAGGGGAACCCGCGCCGCCCTCCCTCCGTTGAACCAAGCAGAAGCGAGGGAGGACGGCCGCGGGCGCCAATGCTGGGGTACCGTCCGAAGAACAGCTTTTTCACACCGCAGCTACTCACAGCAGCACTCACCTACGGGCAGGAGGGACGGGGCGGCAAGTGCGCCCCGTATGGATGGACGTGAAGCGATACTTCCGTGGGCCGGTCATGTGGATCGTGCTGGCCGTCCTCGCCGTGGTCGTGCTGATGCAGGTCGTCGGCTCGTCCGAGGGCTACAAGACGGTGGACACCGGCAAGGTCGTCCAGGCGATCGACAAGAACCAGGTCAAATCCGCACAGCTCACCACCGGTGACGAGCAGGTCGTCAAGATCACGCTTGTCGACGGCCAGAAGATCGACAAGAGCGGCAAGGTCCAGGCCAGCTACATCGGCACCCAGGGCGCCGACCTGGCCGACAAGCTGCAGGAGAAGTTCGAGGCGGGACAGATCGAGGGCGGCTACACCGTCTCCCCGACGAAGCAGTCCCCCTTCATCTCGGTCCTGCTCTCCCTGCTGCCCTTCGTCCTCATCGTGGTCGTCTTCCTCTTCCTGATGAACCAGATGCAGGGCGGCGGCTCCCGCGTCATGAACTTCGGGAAGTCCAAGGCCAAGCTCATCACCAAGGACACCCCCAAGACGACCTTCGCCGACGTCGCGGGCTCGGACGAGGCGGTCGAGGAACTCCACGAGATCAAGGAGTTCCTCCAGGAACCGGCCAAGTTCCAGGCCGTCGGCGCCAAGATCCCCAAGGGCGTGCTGCTCTACGGCCCGCCCGGAACCGGCAAGACCCTCCTCGCCCGCGCCGTCGCCGGCGAGGCCGGAGTGCCGTTCTACTCGATCTCCGGCTCCGACTTCGTCGAGATGTTCGTCGGCGTCGGCGCCAGCCGCGTCCGCGACCTCTTCGAGCAGGCCAAGGCCAACGCCCCCGCCATCGTCTTCGTCGACGAGATCGACGCGGTCGGCCGCCACCGCGGCGCCGGCCTCGGCGGCGGACACGACGAGCGCGAGCAGACCCTCAACCAGCTGCTCGTCGAGATGGACGGCTTCGACGTGAAGGGCGGCGTCATCCTGATCGCCGCCACCAACCGGCCCGACATCCTCGACCCGGCCCTCCTGCGCCCGGGCCGCTTCGACCGGCAGATCGCCGTCGACCGCCCGGACATGCAGGGCCGCCTGGAGATCCTCAAGGTCCACCAGAAGGGCAAGCCGGTCGCCCCGGACGTCGACCTCGGCGCCGTCGCCCGCCGCACCCCCGGCTTCACCGGTGCCGACCTCTCCAACGTCCTCAACGAGGCGGCGCTCCTCACCGCCCGCTCGGACAAGAAGCTGATCGACAACAAGGCGCTCGACGAGGCCATCGACCGCGTCGTCGCCGGTCCGCAGAAGCGGACCCGGATCATGTCGGACAAGGAAAAGAAGATCACCGCGTACCACGAGGGCGGCCACGCCCTGGTCGCGGCGGCCTCCCCGAACTCCGACCCGGTCCACAAGATCACCATCCTGTCCCGCGGCCGGGCCCTGGGCTACACCATGGTCCTGCCCGACGAGGACAAGTACTCGACCACCCGCAACGAGATGCTCGACCAGCTCGCCTACATGCTGGGCGGGCGCGCCGCCGAGGAACTGGTCTTCCACGACCCGACCACCGGCGCCGCCAACGACATCGAGAAGGCCACCGCCACGGCCCGCGCGATGGTCACCCAGTACGGCATGACCGAGCGGCTCGGCGCCATCAAGTTCGGCGGCGACAACACCGAGCCCTTCCTCGGCCGTGAGATGGCGCACCAGCGCGACTACTCGGAAGAGGTCGCCGCGCTGGTCGACGAAGAGGTCAAGAAGCTCATCGAGACCGCGCACAACGAGGCGTGGGAGATCCTCGTCGAGAACCGTGACGTCCTCGACAACCTCGTCCTGGCGCTCCTCGAGAAGGAGACCCTGGGCAAGGAGGAGATCGCCGAGATCTTCGCCCCCATCGTCAAGCGCCCGGCCCGCCCGGCCTGGACCGGCTCGGCCCGCCGCACCCCGTCCACCCGCCCGCCGGTCCTCTCCCCGAAGGAGCTGGCCCTGACCAACAGCGCCAACGGCTCCTCGGCGGCGACCACCCCGGTCGACACCACCAAGTCGCTGGAGATCGCCCCGGAGGACACCCCGGAGCCGTAGGCTCCACGGCTCCCGGACGGGTCCCGGAATGGAAGCCGCGCCCCCACAGGTTCTAGCCTGTGGGGGCGCGGCTCTTTTCGCGCCTAGTCAGACAGACGGAACGAGGCACAGATGACCGACCCGGTGACGCTGGACGGCGAGGGCACGATCGGCGTTTTCGACGAGAAGCGCGCCGAGAACGCCGTACGGGAGCTCCTCATCGCGGTCGGTGAGGACCCGGACCGCGAGGGACTGAAGGAGACCCCGGCGCGGGTGGCGCGGGCGTACAAGGAGCTCTTCGCGGGGCTGTGGCAGAAGCCCGAGGACGTGCTGACGACGACGTTCGACCTGGGGCACGACGAGATGGTCCTCGTGAAGGACATCGAACTGACTTCGATGTGCGAACATCATTTGCTGGTATTTCATGGCGTAGCTCACATTGGTTACATTCCGGCAGAATCGGGCAAAATCACCGGCCTGTCGAAGCTGGCACGCTTGGTCGACGTCTATGCTCGCCGCCCGCAGGTGCAGGAACGGCTGACAACGCAGATCGCCGACTCGCTCATGGAGGTCCTCGACGCGCGCGGCGCGATTGTCGTGATCGAGGCCGAGCACATGTGCATGTCGCTGCGCGGCATTCGCAAGCCGGGCGCGAAGACGACGACCTCGGCGGTACGTGGCCAACTTCGTGACGCTACTACACGCGCTGAGGCTATGTCCCTGATATTGGCCCGTTAGTAGCGGAGTGTCCGCCCTGCTCCATACCGTCCTGATCAGTGGAGTGACCGCTGATCAAGGGGGATCGGTATGGGGTACGGGCTGTCCAGCAAGATGCTGGTGAACCTGGTGGACGGCTGCGTCCAGGCGAAGAACGTGGCTCCGGGCGCCGCGATGTGGACGCTGGACAGGGCCAGAGCGGCGCAGACCACGGTCACGGGGGTGACAGCGGTCAAGGGACGTGAGGCCGTCGATGTGGTCACGGACCGCATGACCTTCACCGCCAGCCCGGATCTGCTGCTGGCTACGCCGAACGGCTGGACGCACGCACGGGACGCGGCAGGGGCGGTGATCGCCTGGACACCAGCGCGGAAGCTGTGTCGGGAGCGGTTCACGATCAGGCCGGGCTACGAGTTCGGGTACTTCGTCGGCGCCACCTGCGCCGACGGGACGGTCGGCAAGAACTACGTGTCGCTGATCGTGAACGAGGAGGACTTCGCAACCCGGTATGCGGCCGCTCTCACGGCCTGCACAGGGCTTCCTGCACGGTTGGAAGCCATCACCAGGCCGTCCGGCTATCTGAAGCGGGACTTGCCAGGCTTCCGGGTCCGTGTGGTCTCCTCACTGCTCTCCGACGCGATGAGGCACTACGTCGGCGGGGATGCCCACCACATGCGACAGGGCTTTCCGCGGGTGGTGTTGCGGGACATCTGCACCTTTCAGGGGTTCCTGGACGGGTACATCGACGGCGACGGCTGTGAGCTCAAGCACGGTTGGGGTCGCGTGATCACGAGCGCCAACGTTCCGTTTCTGACCGAGCTGGCGCGGATCATCGGGGCGCGGTTCACGCCCTCCAAGCGCGGGCTGGTCTCTCGGCTCTACGTATCGAATCGCTGGGCCGGCCGCGGCACCTTCACCCCCGAGCACCACCCCACCGCCCCGCCCGAGTCCTCCTGGGTCCAGGTCCACGAGGTCCGCCCTCGCCCCGCGCTCGGCGCAAAGCCCTTCACCTTCTACAACTACAAGCTGTCCCCGCACCCCACGTTCCTGGTGAACGGGCATCTGGTGCGTGAGCCCTGGTAGGCGGGGCGGGTGGCGCTTAGGGCAGAGCCCTCAGGGCCCCCACGGCGAGGACCGGCACGTAGATCACTGCGGCCGCCACAAGCCCCGGCGCCATTCGAAGGTCCGAAAGCGGGGGACGGGGCCGAACGCCTTGCGGCGTACGGCTTTCGCGCGCATGCCGGTCACCCCTCTCCCCTGAGGAGCGTCGTGTCACCCGGGCGGGGCTGGTCGCCCCGGTTTTCAGGAGACCGGGGCGTGGCCCGTGCCGTTGTGGTGGTCGGTGTCTTCGGGGAGTTTGCAGACGCGCTCGAGGAAGAGGGCGGCGGCGATGACGGCGATGCCTGCGAGGACGGCGAAGCCGGCGTAGATGGCCTGGTCGCGGCGGGCGGGGATGTCGAGGGAGCCGAGGAGGAAGACGCCGGTGCCGCCGTACATGCCGGCGACGAGGGCGGCGACGAGGGCGCTGGCCTGGCCGAAGACGACGGCGCGGGCGGCCATGAGGGGTTCGACGCCCTTGGCACCGGGGCGGCGCTCGCGCTGGGCCTTGAGGCGGGCGCGCAGCGAGAGGGCCGTGGCGGCGAGGATGGCGGCGATGACCGCGAGCACGATGGGGGCGGCGAGCGGCACGCTGGGGAGCGTGCCGAGCGCGTCCCAGAGGCGGGCGGCGCCCCAGGAGAGGACGCCCGCGGCGAGGAACAGTCCGGCGAGCACCTTGAGCCGCAGTTGTTTCACCGGGTGTCCTTCGTCGCGTGTGGGTGGGCGGTCTCTGACGAGACTAACGACTACTCGGGCAGCCGGAGTTCCAGGTCGGCGCGTGCCGTGAGGCCGGCGCGGCCGAGGGTGGCGAGCAGGTCGGCGACGGTGCCGTGGCCGGGGAGGGCGGCTTCGGGGTCGATGTCCTGCCAGGGGGCGAGGACGAAGGCGCGCTGGTGGGCGCGGGGGTGGGGGAGGGTGAGGACGGGGTCGTCGGAGACGACGTCGGCGTACGTGATGATGTCGACGTCGATGGTGCGGGCGCCCCAGCGCTCCTCGCGGACGCGGAGGAAGGCCTCTTCGACGGCGTGGGCGCGCTCCAGGAGGGAGGAGGGCGGCAGGGTGGTCTTCACGAGGATGACGGCGTTGAGGTACGAGGGCTGGGTGCCGGGGTCGACGCCCCAGGGTTCGGTCTCGTAGACGGGGGAGACGGCCTTGACGCGGAGGCCGGGGGTGTCGCCGAGGGCGTCGATGGCGCCCTGGAGGTTCTCCAGGCGGTTGCCGAGGTTGGCGCCGAGGGCGAGGACGGCCCATTTGGGGTTGGAGAGGGTGACGTCGGCCGCGTCGACGGCCGCGGTGACGGCGGCGGGGACGGGCTGCACGGTGGGATCGCTGTGCTGGGGCTTCATGCGCGGCTCCGGGTGATGGTGATGGTGACGTCGTCGAAGGGGACGGTGATGGGTGCGTCCGGCTTGTGGACGACGACTTCGACCTCCTGGACGCCGGCGTGCTTGAGGCACTGCTGGGCGATGCGCTCGGCGAGCGTTTCGATGAGGTCGACGGGCTCGCCCTGGACGACGTCGACGACCTCTTCGGCGACGACGCCGTAGTGGACGGTCTTCGTCAGGTCGTCGGCGGCGGCTGCGGCGCGGGTGTCGAGGCCGAGGGTGAGGTCGACGATGAACGTCTGGCCTTCCTCGCGCTCCTTGGGGAAGACGCCGTGGTGCCCTCGGGCCTTGAGGCCGCGCAGCGCGACACGATCCACGCGAATCACTCCTGCTGTCGTAGTTCGGGTGGCCACGCAGCCGGGTGCGGACGGCCGGGTGTCCGTCATCGAATCTACCTGCGGGGTCCGACAGCCGGGTCGGCGCCCGGGGGGTGTGCCGGGGGCGGGTGGTTCAGTCGGTGTTCTCCTGGTCGTCGCCGCCGTCGTTCTCGGGGATGACGGGGGAGCCGTGGTGGGACCACACCTTCCACCCGTCCGACGTGCGGCGGAACACGTTCGTGGCGACGACGAGCTGGCCGACGAGGGGGCCGAGCTCGGCGCCGTCCTCGGCGGGTCCGCCGCTGAGGATGTTCTCGGTGCACGTGACGACCGCCACGTCGTCGGCGAGCGAGATCTCGACGTCGGTGAGGAAGAACTGGATGTAGTCGGTGTTCGCCATGATCAGGGCGTACGAGCGGAGGACGTCGCCGCGGCCGCTGAGGACGGGCCAGCCGGGGTGGACGCAGGAGACGGGGGTGGCGCCGTCGTCGAGCCAGAGTTCGGTGATGGTGTCGAAGTCGCCTTGTTCCATCGCTTCGTAGAAGGCGGTGTTGGCGGCTTCTACGGCGGCCCGGTCGGTGTCGCGGGGGTGGGGGCCGGGGTGGGAGGGGGTCACCTGGCTCCTTCGACGGCTCTGGCGACTCGTACGGCGTCGGCGGTGGCGCGGACCTCGTGGACGCGGACGGCCCAGGCGCCTTCGTGGGCGGCGAGGGCGGAGACGGCGGCGGTGGCGGCGTCGCGTTCGCGGGCGGGGGGCGGGGTGGCGCCGGGTTCGCGGGTGAGGACGTGGCCGAGGAAGCGTTTGCGGGAGGCGGCGACGAGGAGTGGCCGGCCGAGGGCGCGGAGCTCGGGGAGGTGGGCGACGAGTGCGAGGTCGTGGGGGGCGAGTTTGGCGAAGCCGAGGCCGGGGTCGATGACGAGGCGTTCGGGGGCGATGCCGCCGTCGATGACGGCTTCCATGCGGGTGCGGAGTTCGCGGACGACTTCGCCGACGACGTCGTCGTACACGGCGAGGCTGTTCATGTTGTCGCTGAAGCCGCGCCAGTGCATGACGACGAAGGGGACTTCGGCGGCGGCGACGGCGGGGACCATCTGGGGGTCGGCGAGGCCGCCGCTGACGTCGTTGACGAGGTGGGCGCCGGCGGCGACGGCCTGGGCGGCGACGGTGGCGCGCATGGTGTCGACGGAGACGGTGACGCCTTCGGCGGCGAGGCCGCGGACGACGGGGATGACGCGGCGGAGTTCTTCGTCCTCGTCGACGCGGCTGGCGCCGGGGCGGGTGGACTCGCCGCCGACGTCGACGAGGTCGGCGCCCTGGGCGACGAGGTCGAGGCCGTGTTTGACGGCGGCCGTGGTGTCGAACCAGCGGCCGCCGTCGGAGAAGGAGTCGGGGGTCACGTTGACCACGCCCATGACCGCGCAGCGGTCCCACTCCGGCAGGCCGAGCGCCGTGCCCCGGTCGATCGTCGTACTCATGTCTCCAGCGTAGGGCCCGGCGGGTGCGCCGGGCCCTGTGGGCTCGGCGGGCGGCTCAGGCGGCGTGGGCCTCGTGTTCCGTCTGGGCGGGGACGAGGTGGCCGCAGGGGCGGGGTTCGGCGGTGTGGCGGCGGCGGGTGAAGGGCCGGGGGAGGGAGAGGTTGACGAAGCCCTCGGCCTGCATGGCGGCGAAGCCGATGCGGGGCAGGTCGCCGCTCTTGCGGTAGACGACGAAGCGGGGCTCCCAGCGGGGCTGGAACTTGGCGTTGAACTTGTAGAGCGATTCGATCTGGAACCAGCGGGAGAGGAAGACGAGCAGTCCGCGCCACATCCGCAGGACGGGTCCGGCGCCGATCTTCTCGCCGCGGGCGAGGGCGGCGCGGAACATGGCGAAGTTGAGGGAGATGCGCTCGATGCCGAGGCGGGGGGCGTTCTGCAGGGCGGCGACGATGAGGAGCTCGTTCATGCCGGGGTCGGCGCTGCGGTCGCGGCGCATGAGTTCCAGGGACATGCCGTCGGTGCCCCACGGGACGAAGTGGATGATCGCCTTCAGGTCGCCGTAGGGGGACAGGGTGCCGGTGGGGTCGTCGGGGTCCTCTTTGTGGGCGGTCGCTATCACCGCTTCGCCGTCGCCGGGGCCGCCGATGCGGCCGAGGGCCATGGAGAAGCCGCGCTCGGTGTCGGTGCCGCGCCAGGCTTCGGCGGCGCGGCGGACCCGCTCCAGTTCGCCGTCGCTGAGGTCGCTGACGCGGCGGACCTTGGTGGTGTAGCCGTTGCGTTCGATGCGCTTGACCATCTGGCGGACGTTGCGCATGGCGCGGCCGGAGAGGGAGAAGTCGGCGACGTCGACGATGGCCTCGTCGCCGAGTTCGAGGGCGTCGAGTCCGGTCTCGCGGGTCCAGACCTGGCCGCCGGTCTCGGAGCAGCCCATGACGGCGGGGGTCCAGGAGTGGGCCTTGGCCTCGTCCATGAAGCGTTCGATGGCGCCGGGCCAGGCTTCGACGTCGCCGATGGGGTCGCCGCTGGCGAGCATGACGCCGGAGACGACGCGGTAGCAGACGGCGGCCTTGCCGCTGGGGGAGAAGACGACGCCCTTGTCGCGGCGGAGCGCGAAGTGGCCGAGGGAGTCGCGGGCGCCGTGCTTGGCGAGCAGGTCGCGGAGTCGGGCTTCGTCGTCCTCGGTGAGCCGGGCGGCCGGGTGTTCGGGCCGGAAGGCGAGGTAGATGGTGGTGAGGGCGGTCAGCATGCCGAGGGCGCCGAGCTGGTAGCCGACGGTCCAGCCGGTGTTGCCGGCGTAGTCGACGGGGCCTTCGGCGCCGAACAGGCCGTAGAGGACGTGTTCGAGGCGGTCGGTGAGGCTGGGGCTGCCGATGATGCGGCGCGGGTGGGCGCTGACGATGACGAGGCCGAGGGCGATGGAGCCGGCGCCCATGAGGACGAAGTTGGCGAGTGCGCGCCAGCGGCTGCGCGGGTCGGGCAGGGCGGCGAACTGGTCGCGGTGCACACCGAGCAGGGTGAGCAGCACGAGGGAGAGTGCGGCGCCGGTGACGGAGTGGCGCCAGGTGAGCTGGGCGGCGGCGCCGAGCGGCAGCAGGACGACGGCGGCGCGCCAGGCGCGGCGCTTGTTGCGCTTGAGGCCGTGGGCGAGGAGCAGCAGCAGGATGCCGGCGCTGAGGGAGAGTGCCGCGGAGAGCGGTCCGAGGGTGCCGGGGAGGACCTCGGCGGCGGCGTGCATCCTGCTGGCGCGGAACCGCGGGAGGACTCCCGCGGCGACGTCGACCAGGCCGATCACCGTGCAGGCCGTGCCGACGAGGGCCGGGACCCTCTCGGGTCGGGGTCCGCGCAGAATCCGGCGTACACGATCCGGAACCGATCCGGACTTGTCCCCATCTACCGTGACAGACATCGCTTCCCGTGCTTCCCGTGGTTCCGCGAGAGATCGTTGATCCGGTGGGCCGCGCGGCTGGTATCGGGCCGTACCGGAGGTTTGCGCCTTCTAGGACGGAGCAGCGATGGGGCGGGTTCACTGCCCGCAGGAGAAATCTCAGGGAAATATCAGGGAAGAAAGCTCGGGCGTCTCATGGGTCTCACCAGCAACTCTGTTCTCGCGGTGGCGGTCGTCGCGGCCGTGGCGCTGTTCGGCGCCACGATCTGGCTGTGGCCGCGGCTGGCGCGCGGCGGCTGGCGTTCCGTCCTGGGGCGCGTCGGTGCGCTGCTCGCCACCCAGTTGGCCCTGTTCGCCTCGGTCGGTCTGCTGGTGAACAGCACCTTCCAGTTCTACGGCTCCTGGGCCGACCTGTTCGGCCAGGAGCAGGACATGGGTGTGGTGCTCGATCACTCGGGCGGCTCCAAGGACGTGAAGGTGGTCGGCACCCAGGCGCTCGACGGCGTGCCGGGCGGCGGCCGGCCCACGATCGGCGGGCAGATACAGAAGGTGGTCATAGCCGGCGCGAAGTCGAAGATCGACTCGCCCGCGTACGTGTATCTGCCGCCGGAGTACTTCCAGCCCCGGTACGCGAAGGCCACGTTTCCGGCGGCCGTGGTGCTGACCGGTTACCCGGGTACGGCGGAGAACCTGCTGAAGGGCCTGCGGTATCCGAAGACGGCGTACCAGCAGGCCAGGGCGGGGAAGATGCAGCCGATGATCCTGGTGATGCTGCGTCCGACGGTGGCGCCGCCGCGGGACACCGAGTGCGTGGACATCCCGGGCGGCCCGCAGACCGAGACGTTCTTCGCGGAGGACCTGCCGAAGGCGATCTCGGGCACCTACCGGGTGGGCACGAAGGCGCGGAACTGGGGCTTCATGGGGAACTCGACGGGCGGCTACTGCGCCCTGAAGATCGTGATGCACCACCCGGAGCGTTTCTCGGCGGCCGCCGGTTTCTCCGCTTACTACAAGGCGGCTGACGACGTGACCACCGGCGACCTGTTCCGGGGCGACGACGCCGCGAAGAAGCGGGCGAACCTGCTGTGGAGCCTTGACCACCTGCCGCAGGGCGACGCGTCGTTCCTGGTGACGACGTCCAAGCACGGCGAGGGGAACCTGAAGGGGACGATGGCCTTCATCAAGAAGGTGAAGGCTCCGGCGCAGGTCTCCTCGATCATCCTGGACAGCGGCGGCCACAACTTCAACACCTGGAACCGGGAGATCCCGCCGGGCCTGGTGTGGATGAGCGGAAAGCTCAGCGCGAGCTGAGGTCCGCCGGGCCGAGCTCCTCGGGGCCGGGTTCCCGCGAGCTCTTCCGCAGGGCCCGGTGGACGCCGTCGGCGGTGAGCGAGCCGAGCAGCCGGGCCGGGTCGCCGGGTGCGTGCACCGCGATCCGGCCGGCGTCGTCCTGGAGGAGGACGGCGAGCGCGTCGTGGAGGGACGAGTCCAGGGGGAGCGTTCTGGGGGGTACGGGCTCCGGTACGGGGTCGAGGTCGGCCTCGGTCAGCGCGGTGACCGCGAGCCGGCGCAGGGCGCGGTCCGCGCCGACGAAGCCGGCCACGTACGGGGTGGCGGGGGCGCCGAGCACGCGGGCGGGGGTGTCGAACTGCTCGATGCGGCCCTGCCCGTAGACGGCGATGCGGTCGCCGAGCCGGACGGCTTCGGCCAGGTCGTGGGTGACGAGCAGCACCGTCTTGCGGACGGTGGCCTGGAGGTTCAGGAACTCGCTCTGGAGCCGTTCGCGCACCACGGGGTCGACGGCGCCGAAGGGTTCGTCCATGAGGAGGACGGGCGGGTCGGCGGCGAGCGCGCGGGCCACGCCGACGCGCTGGCGCTGGCCGCCGGAGAGCTGCTCGGGGTAGCGGTGGCCGTGGACGCCGGGGTCGAGGCCGACCAGGTCGAGGAGTTCGGCGGCGCGCTCGCGGGCCTTCGCCTTCTTCCAGCCGAGCAGGGCGGGCACTGTGGCCGTGTTGTCGAGGACGGTGCGGTGCGGGAAGAGGCCGACCTGCTGGATGACGTAGCCGATGGTGCGGCGCAGCCGGACCGGGTCGACGGCGGCGACGTCCTCGCCGCCGAGCAGGACGCGGCCCGAGGTGGGTTCGACGAGCCGGTTGACCATCTTCATCGTGGTGGTCTTGCCGCAGCCTGACGGGCCGACCAGGGTGACCAGCTCTCCCTCGGCGACCTCGAAGGAGAGGTCGTCGACGGCCGTGGTGCCGTCCGCGTACCGCTTGGTCACGTGCTCGAACCGGATCATGGTTCCCCATTCTTACCGTTTGCGGCCCGCAATGTGTGAAGGAAGTATTTCCACACGGTGGCACTTCGGCCGGGATGGCCGGTGATTGTCAGTGGCGGAGGTTAGGGTCGCAGACGGATGTTCGACGAGCGCGCGGCGACGGGGGTGCATGCGCATGGCCGGGGCGAACTGCCTGGTGACGAACGACTGGATCTGCGGGGAGTATCTGCGCACCCGCGCCCAGGAGTTGACCGACGCCACGATCCAGCATGTGGGAATCACCGTCGCGTCGGTGCTCCTCGGGATCGTCGTCGCCTTCCCGCTCGCGCTGCTCGTGCGGGCCCGGCCGCGGCTCGCCGGTCCCGTCCTCGGGCTCACCACCCTGCTCTACACGATCCCTTCGCTCGCGATGTTCTCGCTGCTCCTGCCCTTCCTCGGGCTGTCGTCGGCGCTGGTCGTCACCGGACTGGTGCTGTACTCGCTGACGATCCTGGTGCGCGGCGTCCTGGCCGGGCTCGCGGCCGTGCCCGCCGAGACCCGGGAGGCGGCCCGCGGCATGGGGTACGGGCCGGGGCGGCTGCTCTGGGAGGTCGAACTGCCGCTCGCGCTGCCCGCCTTGATGGCCGGCGTGCGGACGGCGACGGTCTCCACGATCGCGCTGACGACCGTCGGCTCGCTCGTCGGCCGCGGCGGCCTCGGCAATCTCATCGAGGACGCGCTGCCCTCGTTCTTCAAGGCGCAGGTGCTCACCGCCGCGGTGCTGTGCGTGCTGCTCGCCGTCACCGCCGACCTGCTGCTCCTCGGCCTCCAGCGGCTCCTCACGCCCTGGACCCGGACGCGGGCGGCGGGCGGCCGGGCGCCGGCGGGCGGGGGTGCGTGAGATGGGCGTCTTCGCGGACACCTGGACGTGGCTGACCACCGGCTCCCACTGGTCGGGCGAGAGCGGTGTGTGGCACCGGCTCGCCGAGCACCTGTACGTGAGCGGGGCGGCGCTGCTGCTCGCCTGTGCCGTCGCGCTGCCGCTCGGCCTGTGGCTCGGGCACCTCGGCAAGGGCGGCGCGCTCGCGGTCAACGTCTCCAACGCCGGGCGTGCCGTGCCCGTCTTCGCGGTGCTCGCCCTGTTCATGGTGTCGCCGCTGCGCAACGCCGGTGACATACCGACGGTGATCGCGCTCGTCCTGTTCGCGATACCGCCGCTGCTCACCCACGCCTACGTGGGCGTACGGGAGGTGGACCGCGCGGTCGTCGAGGCCGCCCGCGGCATGGGCATGAGCGGCGGTCAGCTCTTCCGCGGGGTCGAACTGCCCCTCGCCCGGCCGATGCTGATGACCGGTCTGCGCTCGGCCGCCGTGCAGGTGGTCGCCACCGCGACCATCGCCGCGATGGCCGGCCAGGGCGGCCTCGGCCGGATCATCACGGCCGGCTTCAGCACGTACAACACGCCGCAGGTGGTCGCCGGAGCCCTGCTCGTGGCCCTGCTCGCGCTCCTCGTGGAGGCGCTGCTGGTGGCCGCCGACCGGCTCCTCGGCCACCGGGCCCCGCGGTGACCCCGGTCGCCGGAACGACGTCGAACAACGAAATGGGTGATCTTGTGAGCAGGAACTCGCGCATCGCGGGTGCGGTACTGGGCCTCGCGGCCCTGACGGTGTCCCTGACCGCCTGCGGCGGCGACAGCCTGGAGAAGTCGAAGGACGGCGGCTCGGCCGCGGCCGGCGACGGCGGCGGCGGCAGCAAGGGCGCGGTCGTCGTCGGCGCCGCGGCCTTCACCGAGTCGAAGGTCCTCGCCGAGCTGTACGCCCAGGTCCTCGACGACGCCGGATACGACGCGAGCGTCACCACGGTGAAGAATCGCGAGCTCTACGAACCGTCCCTGGAGAAGGGCGAGATCGACGTCGTACCGGAATACGCGGCGACGCTCGCGGAATTCCTCAACGCGAAGGTGAACGGGCCGAAGGCGCCCGAGGGGAAGCCGGTCGCCTCCGGAGACCCGGCCGCCACCACCGAAGCCCTGAAGAAGCTCGCCGAGCCGCGCGGACTGAAGGTGCTCGCGGTCGGCGGGGCCGTCGACCAGAACGCCTTCGCCGTGAGCCGGGAATTCGCGGAGAAGAACAAGCTGAGCACGCTTTCCGATCTCGGCCGCGCCAAGCTGAAGGTGAAGATCGCGGCCGGCGACGAATGCGAGATACGGCCCTTCTGCGCCCCGGGCCTGAAGAAGACCTACGGCATCGACGTCTCCGGCGTCGACCCCAAGGGAGTCGGCACCCCGCAGGCCAAGCAGGCCGTCAAGGACGGGGTCGACCAGCTCGTCCTCACCACCACCACGGACGCCACCGTCGACTCCTTCGGACTCGTCTTCCTCACCGACGACAAGAAGCTCCAGAACGCCGACAACGTGCTGCCCGTCGTCAATGCCAAGGACGCCGGATCGCCGCAGATAGCGGCCGCACTCGACAAGATCACCAAGGTGTTGACGACGGCGGATCTCGCCGAACTGAACCGCAAGGTGGACGCGGAGCGCGCGAAGCCCGAGGACGTCGCCAAGAGCTATCTGGAGTCGAAGGGGCTGCTCAAGAAGTAGGCGCCGGACAAGGCGAGTCGGCCGGGCCCGGCCGGGAATGGGGACGGCCCGGGCCGGCTACGGCGAGAACTCGCCAACTGATTGCCGGGGTGGCCCCCCATACGGCGCCTACGCACGGTAAATTTCAGGCCATGCCACGTGGACGTCACCGCCATTCCCCACCCCTGCACAAGCTCCTGCCGCCCTCCGCGGTCGCCGGGGCTTCGGTCGTCTGTGCCGCGGGCGCCTGGCTGATCGGTGATGCCCTGGTGCTGCGGCTGCTCGTCGCCGCCGCGGCGGCCGCCGCCGTCACCGGTGCCGTCCTCATGCGCAGTTGGGACCAGAGCGCCGGCCGCCAGGTCGCCGAGCTGACCCGGGCCCGCACCGCCGACCAGTGGAAGCACGACGAGCGGATCGCCGAGCTCGAGGCCGACCTGGAGGAGTCGCGCGAGCTGCGCACCCGCCTCGACGCCAAGCTCCGCGCCAAGCGGGTCGAGCTGGCCGGCCTGCGCAGCGAGCACGCCGACCTGCTGCGCCGCTACGCCACCGCCGAGACCGAGCGCGCCAGCGCCCTGGAAGGCCGCCGCGTCCTCGCCCTGGAGAGCAGCTCGGCCACCGCCTCCCAGGCCAAGGCCCTGCCCCCGGCCGGCTCCACGCCGACCCCGGAGGCGTACCGCAAGGCCGCGGAGGCGCTGCGCAACCTGCAGGCCCGCGCGGAGCGGCGGCACGCGGAGACCGGCACGGAGACGGAGACCGAGCCCGAGGGCAAGGCCGAGCCCGAGGCCGAGAGCAAGGGCGAGCCCGAGGCCGTCGAGCCGAAGGCCGCCCTGACCCCGGCCGAGCCTGGTAGATTAATTTAGGGCAGGCTAACCTAACCAAGTCGGGGAGCGCGGGGAGCGCAGTGAGCATCGAGGTCTTCCGGGACGCCTTCGGCGTC
>NZ_JBSGIW010000074.1:0-42843 GCF_053605265.1 Streptomyces sp. NPDC003943
GCACGGAGGTGCGGCGCCGGACGGGTGCTGACGGCCTGTCTCAGGCGTCGGCGTCGGCTCAGACGTTGACGCCGAAGTCCTGCGCGATGCCGCGCAGGCCCGAGGCGTAACCCTGGCCGACGGCGCGGAACTTCCACTCCGTGCCGTGGCGGTACAGCTCACCGAAGACCATGGCGGTCTCGGTGGAGGCGTCCTCGGAGAGGTCGTACCGCGCGATCTCGGCGCCGCCGTTCTGGTTCACGACGCGGATGAACGCGTTGCGGACCTGGCCGAAGGACTGCTGGCGGTTCTCGGCGTCGTAGATGGACACCGGGAAGACGATCTTGGCGACGTCGGCCGGCACGCCGGCCAGGTTGACCTTCACCTGCTCGTCGTCGCCCTCGCCCTCGCCGGTGAGGTTGTCGCCGGTGTGCTCGACGGAGCCGTCGGCGCTCTTCAGGTTGTTGAAGAAGACGAAGTCCTGGTCGTTGCGGACCTTGCCGGCCTCGCTCACCAGGATGGCGCTGGCGTCGAGGTCGAAGTCCGTACCGGTGGTGGTGCGGACGTCCCAGCCCAGACCGACGGTGACGGCGGTCAGGCCAGGGGCCTCCTTGGTCAGCGAGACGTTGCCGCCCTTGCTGAGGCTGACTCCCACGAGTCCCTCCAGTGTGTTCCAGGGGCAGCGCCCCCAGTCGTGCGTTGGCATCGGATCAACGTGTGGATCCTAGTGACGGGTTCCCCGCCGAAACAGACGTTTCGCCCGAGTGGCGCGGAGCATGGCCCGTCCGGACCCGGAAGGCGTGCCGAAGGCGCGGCTCAGAGCGCCGCGAGCGCCTTCAGGTAGTCGTCGAGGTCACGGGCGTCGGGCAGGGCGTTGACGACGGACCAGCGGACCGTGCCCGCCTTGTCGATGACGAAGGTGCCGCGCACCGCGCAGCCCTTGTCCTCGTCGAACACGCCGTACGCGCGCGAGGCGGCGCCGTGCGGCCAGAAGTCGGACAGCAGCGGGAACTCCAGCTCCTCCTGGTCCCCGTAGACGCGCAGGGTGTGGATGGAGTCGTTGGAGACGGCGAGCAGCTGGGTGTCGTCGTTGACGAAGGCGTCGAGGTGGTCGCGCAGCTCGCGCAGCTCGCCGGTGCACACGCTGGTGAAGGCGAAGGGGTAGAAGAACAGGACCACGTTGCGCTCGCCGCGGAAGTCGGAGAGCCGCACGGTGCGGCCGTGGTTGTCCTTCAGCTCGAAGTCGGGGGCCTCGGCGCCGATCTCGATCGCCATCGCGTACGCATCCCTTCGCCGGCGGGCCGGCCCTTGGGCCGAATCGGTGAAACCCACCCTAAGGGGCGGTCCGGACGGAGCTCGACAGGGGATGCGCAGAGCCCCCGCCGGTGTGTCCGGCAGGGGCTCCGTGCGGCGTTCGGGGAGTCAGCGCTTGGGGGTGACCAGGCGGGTGCCCGTCCAGTCCTTGGCGACGCTGATGCTCTTGGACTGGGAGAGACCAGCGGTCTGCGCGGCATCGCTGATGTCGCTCGGCTCGATGTAGCCGTCACGGCCCGTCTTCGGGGTCAGCAGCCAGATCATGCCGCCGTCCTCCAGGAGTCCGATGGCGTCCACCAGTGCGTCGGTGAGGTCACCGTCCTCGTCGCGGAACCACAGCAGTACGACGTCGGCGACGTCGTCGTAGTCCTCGTCGACGAGATCCTGGGCGATGAGGGACTCGATGCCTTCACGGAGATCGTGGTCGACGTCGTCGTCGTAACCGATCTCCTGGACCACCTGTCCGGGCTCGAACCCCAGCCTCGCTGCCGGGTTGGTCCGCTCCTCCGCGTGGTCCGCGGTCGCGCTCACGGCTTGCCTCCTGATCATGTATCGGAAAATGCTTCGGCCACGCGCGTACGCGCGGCGCTGGCCGTAGTCCACACGTGCCGGGGCGGATCGCGCAAGTACCCGGCCGATGAGACCGCCGAAACGGTGACGTTTGGGGCCGTCTCGCCGCAACTTCCGGCGAACACCCGTCGCACTGCGTGACGAGTCGTGCACTCTTCGCCCGGCATTGTGGGCTTCTGTGGCTTCAGTCTGCCGAACGCGCTGGCGGAACGCATGCGCGGGATGGGCGTAAGGTTGCGATTTGACCGAACAAGGCGCCCCGCGAGGGTTACCGCTCGGTAAAGATGACGTTTGCCGTCGGCGGGGTACACGATGAACATCCCGGCCGCAGCGGGGCCCCTCCCCCGCGGGCTCCACCGACCAGCGAAGGAACAGCGTGGCTTCCGCATCCGATCGCAACCCGATCATCATTGGCGGCCTTCCCAGCCAGGTCCCGGACTTCGACCCGGAAGAGACCCGGGAATGGCTCGACTCCCTGGACGCCGCCGTCGACGAGCGGGGCCGGGAGCGCGCCCGCTATCTCATGCTGCGGCTGATCGAGCGGGCCCGCGAGAAGCGGGTCGCCGTGCCCGAGATGCGCAGCACGGACTACGTGAACACCATCGCCACGAAGGACGAGCCCTTCTTCCCCGGGAACGAGGAGATCGAGCGCAAGGTCCTCAACGCCACCCGGTGGAACGCGGCCGTGATGGTCTCGCGCGCCCAGCGTCCCGGGATCGGCGTCGGCGGTCACATCGCGACCTTCGCCTCCTCCGCCTCCCTCTACGACGTCGGCTTCAACCACTTCTTCCGCGGCAAGGACGAGGGCGACGGCGGCGACCAGATCTTCTTCCAGGGCCACGCCTCCCCCGGTATCTACGCCCGGGCCTTCCTGCTCGACCGGCTGAACGAGGCGCAGCTCGACGCCTTCCGCCAGGAGAAGTCGAAGTTCCCCGACGGCCTGTCCTCCTATCCGCATCCGCGGCTGATGCCGGACTTCTGGGAGTTCCCGACCGTGTCGATGGGCCTCGGCCCGCTCGGCGCGATCTACCAGGCCCGGATGAACCGCTACATGGAGGCGCGCGGCATCGCCGACACCTCCAAGTCGCACGTGTGGGCCTTCCTCGGCGACGGCGAGATGGACGAGCCGGAGTCGCTCGGCCAGCTCACCCTCGCGGCCCGCGAGAACCTGGACAACCTGACCTTCGTCGTCAACTGCAACCTGCAGCGCCTCGACGGCCCGGTGCGCGGCAACGGCAAGGTCATCCAGGAGCTGGAGTCGGTCTTCCGCGGTGCCGGCTGGAACGTCATCAAGCTGATCTGGGACCGCTCCTGGGACCCGCTGCTCGCCCAGGACCGCGACGGCATCCTGGTCAACAAGATGAACAACACGCCGGACGGGCAGTTCCAGACGTACGCGACGGAGACCGGCGGCTACATCCGCGACCACTTCTTCGGCGACGACCAGCGGCTGCGGGCCATGGTCGAGGGCATGACCGACGACCAGATCCTGCACCTGGGCCGCGGCGGTCACGACCACAAGAAGATCTTCGCGGCCTTCTCCGCGGCCAAGGCGCACCAGGGCCAGCCGACGGTGATCCTCGCCAAGACCGTCAAGGGCTGGACGCTGGGCCCCAACTTCGAGGGCCGCAACGCGACCCACCAGATGAAGAAGCTGACGGTCGACGACCTGAAGCGGTTCCGCGACCGGCTGCACATCCCGGTCACGGACAGGCAGCTGGAGGAGGGCCTGCCGCCCTACTACCACCCGGGCCGGAACTCCGAGGAGATCCAGTACATGCACGACCGCCGCAAGGCGCTCGGCGGGTACGTGCCCACCCGTGTGGTCCGCGCCAAGCCGCTGGTGCTGCCCGACGACAAGGCCTACGCGGCGGTGAAGAAGGGCTCCGGCCAGCAGCAGATCGCCACCACGATGGCCTTCGTCCGGCTGCTCAAGGACCTGATGCGGGACAAGGAGATCGGCAGGCGCTTCGTGCTGATCGCGCCGGACGAGTACCGCACCTTCGGCATGGACTCGTTCTTCCCGAGCGCCAAGATCTACAACCCGCTCGGCCAGCAGTACGAGGCCGTGGACCGCGAACTGCTCCTCGCCTACAAGGAGTCCCCGACCGGCCAGATGCTGCACGACGGCATCTCCGAGGCGGGCTGCACCGCCTCGCTGATCGCCGCCGGCTCGGCCTACGCCACGCACGGCGAACCGCTCATCCCGGTCTACGTCTTTTACTCGATGTTCGGCTTCCAGCGCACCGGCGACCAGTTCTGGCAGATGGCCGACCAGCTCGCCCGCGGCTTCGTGCTGGGCGCCACCGCCGGCCGCACCACGCTGACCGGCGAGGGCCTCCAGCACGCCGACGGCCACTCCCACCTCCTCGCCTCGACCAACCCGGCCTGTGTCGCCTACGACCCGGCCTTCGGCTTCGAGATCGCGCACATCGTCCAGGACGGTCTGCGCCGCATGTACGGCCCCCAGGCCGAGGACGTCTTCTACTACCTGACGGTCTACAACGAGCCGATCCAGCACCCGGCCGAGCCGGCGGACGTGGACGTCGAGGGCATCCTCAAGGGCATCCACCGCTACCGGCGCGGCGAGGCCGGCACGATCCCGGCGCAGATCATGGCCTCCGGCGTCGGCGTGCCGTGGGCCCTGGAGGCGCAGCGGATCCTCGCCGAGGAGTGGAACGTCCGCGCCGACGTCTGGTCGGCGACCTCCTGGAACGAGCTGCGCCGCGACGCCGTGGCCGTCGAGGAGCACAACCTGCTGCACCCGGAGGAGGAGCAGCGCGTCCCGTACGTGACGCGGAAGCTCCAGGGCGCCGAGGGCCCGTTCGTGGCGGTCTCCGACTGGATGCGCTCGGTGCCGGACCAGATCTCCCGCTGGGTGCCGGGGCGCTACACCTCGCTGGGCGCGGACGGCTTCGGCTTCGCGGACACGCGGGGCGCGGCGCGCCGCTTCTTCCACATCGACGCCCAGTCGATCGTGCTCGCGGTCCTCACGGAGCTGGCCCGCGACGGCAAGGTCGACCGCTCGGCCCTGAAGCAGGCCATCGACCGCTACCAGCTGCTCGACGTCTCGGCCGCCCACCCGGGCGCCGCCGGCGGCGACGCGTAACGGCACAACGGCACGGCGACGCGGCGACGCGGCGACGCGGCGACGCGGCGACGCGTAACGGCACAGCGGCACGGCGACGCGGCACGGCACGGCGTAACGGCATCGCGCGCGGCACCGCGCGTCGTGCCTGGTGAGGGCGGTGGGGCCACGGTCCCGCCGCCCTTCGGCTTCCCCTGGCGTTCCCTACGATGCGGGCATGAGAGATCGCTGGGAGCAGCTCACCCAGAAGCCGCTGCTCGTGCTGGCCGTGGCGTTCGGTGCCGCCTACGCCGTGCCGATCGTGGCGCCGGGCGCCGAGCCGTGGGTGCACCGGCTGTGCACCCACGTGGAGTGGGCGGTGTGGGCGGCGTTCGCCCTCGACTACCTCGTGCGGCTCGCGCTCGCCCCGGCCCGGTGGGCCTTCGTGCGCGGCCATCCGCTGGACCTGATCGCGGTGATACTGCCGATGGTGCAGCCGCTGCGGCTGCTCAGGGTGGTGTCCACGCTCCTCCTGGTGGGCCGGCGGGCCCGGATGGCCCCGCAGATGACGCTCACCACGTATGTGGCGGGCGCGGTGGTCGGGCTGATGATGTTCGGCTCGCTCGCGGTGCTGCACGTGGAGCGGGACGCGCCGAACGGCAACATCAAGACGCTCGGGGACGCGCTCTGGTGGTCCTTCACCACGATGACCACCGTCGGCTACGGCGACCACGCCCCGACGACCGGTCTGGGCCGGGTGCTCGCCGTGGGCCTGATGCTGTCCGGGATCGCGCTGCTCGGTGTGGTGACGGCCAACATCGCGGCCTGGTTCATCTCCCGCTTCGACCGGGACGACGAGGCCGAGCGCCGGCAGACCGAGCTCCTGGAGGCGCTGACCGCCGAGGTGCGCGCCCTGCGGGCCGAGGTCGCGCGCCTCTCGGTCCCGCCGGCGGACCCGGGGACCCCGGAAGTCCCCTCGCCCGCGCCTGCGCCTACCTCTCCCAGATCTTGAACGCCCGTACCTGGTAAGGCGTCTGGGGCGCCCACGTCCCTCTGCCCGGATAGGTCTCGAACTCGCCGGTCTCCGCGCACTCGGCGGACTGGTAGGTGGTGACCGGCCGCCCGGTCCGGTTGGCCAGGGACTGGGCGCTGGTGCCGGCCGGCAGGGCCACGCAGCTCTCGATGTCGACCGAGGTCAGCTCGTGGACCTGGGCCTTGCCCTTGAAGTCGGCCTTCGGCCACAGGCACAGCTGGCCGGGCCCGCAGGCGCCGAGGGCCGTGCCGGTGGACCTGGCGAGCGCGGTCGGTGCGGCCTGGGCCGGGACCGCCGGTGCCGCCAGCGCGGTCAGCAGGACTCCGGCGGCGAGAAGCGTCTTCGTATACATGCAGGTGAACCCCCGTCTCGTAACTCTCTGTAACCAAGAGCATGACGGAGGGTCCGCCGCAACGGAAGAGGGGCCGCCCCCGTTCACGCGAACAGGTGACGGCCCCCTACGGGAACCCCGAGAGCCGGCGGGTCCGCCGGCGACTCCTAGATGTGGGCCGCGCCCGCGCCCGCCTCCGCGTTCTCGCCGCGCTTGGTGAGCGTGGCGACCAGCGCCGCGACGACCGCCACGACACCGGCGACGGTGAAGGCCAAGCCCATGCCGTCCATGAAGGTGTCGTGGATGACCTTGCCGATGACCTGGACGATCTCGGGCGTCATGCCCGGCGCCTTGGCCAGCTCCGGCGGCACCATGCCGAACTCGGCGGCCTGCTCCAGGCGCGGGTCGGCGGGCCCGGGCAGCTGCGCGGCGCGCCAGTTCTCGCCGAAGGCGCTGGAGACCTTGGAGGACATGACGGCGCCGAGCACCGCCGTGCCGAGCGCGCCACCGACCTGCATCGCGGCCTGCTGCAGACCGCCGGCCACGCCGGACAGCTCCAGCGGCGCGTTGCCGACGATGACCTCGGTGGCGCCGACCATGACCGGGGCGAGGCCGAGGCCGAGGAGCGCGAACCACAGCGACATGGTGAGGGTGCCGGTGCCGGGGGTCAGGCTGATCATGCCGAACATCGCGACGGCGGTGCACACCATGCCGCCGACCAGCGGGACCCGCGGGCCGAACCTGGTGATCAGCGCCCCCGCCAGCGGCGAGGAGACGATCATCATGCCGGTGAGCGGCAGCAGGTGCAGACCGGCGTCGACCGGCTTGAGCCCCTTCACGCCCTGCAGGTAGAAGGTGACGAAGAAGAGGCCGCCCATGAAGGCGAAGGCCATCAGGACCATGAGGACCACGCCGGCCGACAGCGGCACGGAGCGGAACATCTTCAGCGGGATCAGCGGCTCCTTGGCCCTGGTCTCCCACAGCGCGAAGACGGCGAAGAGCACGAGCGCGCCGATCAGGCAGCCCCAGGTCTTGCCGCCGCCCCAGCCCCAGGACTCGCCGGCCTTGATGATGCCCCAGATGAGGGCGGCCATCGCGGCGGAGAGCAGCAGGATGCCGAAGACGTCGAAGGAGCGCGGGGCGTTCTCGGCGCGGTGGTCCTTGAGGATCACGAGGCCGAGGACGAGCGCGAGGACGCCGACCGGCACGTTGATGAAGAAGACGGACTGCCAGCTGACCTTCTCCACGAGCAGGCCGCCGACGATCGGACCGCCCGCGGTCGAGGCGCCGATGACCATGCCCCAGATGCCGATGGCCATGTTGAGCTTCTCGGCGGGGAAGGTGGCGCGCAGCAGGCCGAGCGCGGCCGGCATGAGCAGGGCGCCGAAGAGGCCCTGGAGGACCCGGAAGGCGATCACGAGCCCGATGGTGCTGGACAGGCCGATCGCGCCGGAGGCGGCGGCGAAGCCGGTGATGCCGATGAGGAAGGTCTGCCGGTGGCCGAAGCGGTCACCGAGCTTGCCGGCGGTGACGAGGGCGACGGCGAGGGCGAGCAGGTAGCCGTTGGTTATCCACTGGACCTGGGCGAGCGACGCCTGGAGGTCCTCCTTGATGGCGGGGTTGGCGATGGCGACGATCGTGCCGTCGAGCGCGACCATCATCACGCCCACTGCGACGGAGAACAGGGTCAGCCACGGGTGACCGCGCAGTCCCCTCGCCGGAGCCGCGTCGGCCGGCTCCGGCTCCGGGGCACCCCCCTGACCCTGCGGGGTCTTTTCCACGGTGATCTGACTAGTCATGAGAACGAGGCTAGTGTCAGCCGCTGACAATTGACAAAGCGATTCACGCGCCGGTAACTGTCACGTAGCTCACAGGTACGCTGAGCAGGTCCGAACGGCGATGAGACGGCGAGAAAAAGACGTAGACGTGGCGGAGAACGTGACGGAAGAGGGGCGCCGGACGTGACTGCTCCCGGTCTGCGCGAGCGCAAGAAGCAGCGCACCCGCGACGCGCTGATCCGGGTGGCCCTGGAACTGTTCACCACCCAGGGGTACGAGCGGACCACCGTCGACGAGATCGCGGACGCCGTCGACGTCTCCCAGCGCACCTTCTTCCGCTACTTCGCCACCAAGGAGGACGTGGCCTTCGCCGTCCAGGAGATGGTGGAGCAGCGCTTCCTCCGCTCGCTGACCGAGCGGCCGCCCGGGGAGGGCCCGTTCGACGCGCTGCGCAACGCGGTGCTCGGCGGCTGGGACACCATCGGCGAGGCGATCGAGGAGGTCGTCCCCGTCGAGCTGTACCTCCGCACCTTCCACCTCATCGAGTCCACGCCGGCCCTGCTCGCCGTGCATCTGCGCCGCTCCACCGAGATGGAGGACACCCTCGCCCGCGTGATCGCCGAGCGCGAGGGACTCGACGTGGACGAGGACCCGCGGCCGCGGATCGCGGTCGCCGCGTTCGGCGGCGTGATGCGGGTGACCGGCCAGCTCTGGGTCCGCGGCGAGGACCAGACACTGGACTCGATCCGCACGCTCACCGAGCAGTACCTCGACCACCTGGGCGCCGCACTCGCCCCGCGCTGGCGCCCCTGAGCGCGTACGCCCGTCAGCCCGCGAAGCCCGTCAGCTCGCGAAGCCCGTACGCCTGTCAGCCCGTACGCACTCACTTCAGCCCGTGAAGTCCCTGCGCCCGTAAGTCCGCACGCCCGTCAGCCCGTACGCATTTCAGCCCGTGAAGTCCCTGCGCTCGTAAGTCCGTACGCCCGCCCGGACATCCGCACGCCCGTACGCACGCTCCCTCACCCACCGTCACCACCTCGCCCCCGCCCCGCGTGATCCGCGTCACTCGTGGCACGGCCACCCTGAGGCGGCCCCTAGGGTGGCCCCCAATGTCTTCCTTCGACTCCGACCCCGCCCTCTCGGTCGCCCTCTCCGTCTGGCGCGCGCTGCTCGCGCTGGCGGTGGTGTTCGTGCTCCTCGCGACCACGGGATGGACCACGATCCGGCATCAGCCCACGCAGGGCGACACCCGGGCGCAGGCGCTCGCCGCCTGGGCGCGCGACCGGGTCGGCGGCCGCGCGCTGCCGGACCCGGCGGCGCCGGCCCGTACGGTCGCCGCGTTCTTCGCCGCCGTCGGTCCCGCGCAGGGCGCCCGGCTCGCCACCGCCCACCCGTTCGTCGTGGGCAATCTCAACGGCGCCCCCGTCACCCTGCGCTACCGCGCCAACCGGGTCTCGCTCGGCCGAACGCTGGCCGCCGAGCGGGGCCGGGTCGACGACCCGAGGCTCAGCGCCGACGGCCGCCACGAGGCGCAGCGCCGGCTCGACCGCTTCCGGTCGCTGATGCGGCCGGGCCGCCAGATACTCGCCTTCGACCCGAGCGGTACGGGGCGGACGGCGGAGGTCCTGGGCGACCTGGAGCGGGCCCGGCGGGTGTCCGTGATCGTGCCCGGGGTCGACACCAACCTGCTGACCTTCCAGAAGACCGCGCGCCCCTACTCGGCGGTCGTCGGGATGGCCGAGTCGCTGTACGACGCCGAGCGGCGGGCCGACCCCGGCGCGCGTACGGCCGTGATCGCCTGGGCCGACTACACCGCGCCCGTCGGCGTCGGCATCGACGCGGCCCTCGGGGAGCTGGCCGAGCGGGGCGCCGTCCGGCTCGTCGACCTCACCGGCGCGCTGCCCGGGAACTCGCGGGTCACGCTGTTCTGCCACAGCTACGGCTCCGTCCTGTGCGGGGTCGCCGCGCCCCGGCTGCCCGCGCGGGTGTCCGACGTGGTGGTGGCCGGCAGCCCCGGGATGCGCGTCGACCGGGTCGCCGACCTGGACACCGCGGCCCGGGTCTGGGCCATGCGGGACACCGACGACTGGATCGCCGACGTGCCGCACCTGGAGCTGGGCGGGGTCGGGCACGGCACCGACCCGGTGGCGCCGGAGTTCGGCGCGCGGCTGCTCTCGGCGGACGGCGCGGACGGGCACGCGGGCTACTTCGTACCGGGCACGCGCAGCCTGGAGAACTTCGCGGCGATAGGGGTCGGCTCGTACCGTTCGCTGACCTGCTCGACCGCCGACAGCGCCTGTCTCCGTGGAATCTTCGGCGCCCAGGCCTCCTGACGCGCGTAGCTCGCCGACCGGTACCGGTGCGTCGCGGCGGATTTACGGTGGTTACGGAGGGGCGACGTCGGGGCATACGCCGCATACGATGAGGCGTATGGGTGATGTGCTGGCCGGAATTCATGCCACCTGGGAGTTCGAGAGCGACGCAGTCGTCATCCGCTTCGAACGGGGGATCCGCACTCCGAAGCTCTTCCAGGCGCTGCGCGAACGACGCGTCCCGCACGAGGCGCTGGCGTCGGTGACGCTGACGCCGGGGGCGCGGGGCACCGTCGTGCTGCACGCCGTGCCACGGGCGGGGGCCGATCCGCTGATGGAGGCGGCGGCGGGGCAGCTGAAGGACGGGTCCGACCCGTACCGCCTGGTGCTGCCCGCCGACAAGGAGACGCTCGCCGAGTACTACCGCGACGAGCTGCACGCGGTCCTCCCGCACGAGGACGCGGATCTGCCCGCGGACGGCTTCCTGGTCGCGGCGCCGGAGGGCCCGCAGTCCTTCAAGGCGTACGACGGGAAGGCGAGCTTCGACGGGGTGTCGGAGGTGTCCTTCCGCTGGTCGTGGTCCGGCGCGTCCTCGGAGAAGTGGAAGGCCGGCGACCAGACCTTCCGGGTGCGCGAGCTGAGCGGCGTCGAGTGGCGCTCGCCCGAGGTCTTCGACGGCTATCTGCGGCTGCTCGCCCGGGACGGCGGGGCGGACGGCCCGGACGGGCGGCCGGCGCAGCCCGACCACGACCCGGCGTCCGTCGTCTTCGGCTTCGGCTACGGGCCGGTCCACCAGTCCCTGCCGTTCGCGGCCTCGGTCCTCGCGGCGATCCGCGGGGCGTCGGCGCGGGTGCCGGTGACGGTGCCGCAGCGGGATCCGGCGGGCATTGCCGAAAGGATTCGCCACCTGGGTGAGCTGCACCGGGCGGGGCTCGTCACGGACGAGGAGTTCTCCTCGAAGAAGGCGGAGCTGCTCGCGGAGCTCTGAGCCGGCGCGCGCCCCTCTCGGGGTCATACCCGGGTACGACCCCGAGGCCCGCACCCCGGTATGACGTACGGCTCGGCCCGGCTGCCTACGCTGTGCGGACCATGAAGGAAGCCACAGCAGAGAAGCGGCGCAGACCGCACATGCCGCTCCCCCTCGTCCGGGCCCTCACCCGGGTCCGCGAAGGCGTACGGAGCATCGGTGTCGCCCTCGCCACGCCCACCGGGCACGGCGAGGCGCTGCTCGCGCGGGCGGCCAAGCCGTGGGTGCGGTGGCTGCCGTACGCCGTCGCCTTCGCCTTCGTCGCCGCCCTGCTGCCCGTCAGCATCGCCGTGCTCATCAACGAGTACGGGGTGAACGGCGCCGTCGCCGGCGCGCTGGGCACGGCGCAGACCGTGCCGCTGCTCGTCGCCGTCACGCGGCCGCTGCAGGCCTGGTGGGTGATCTTCACCGCGGACGTCGTCGGCGGCTTCGTGCTGCTCATCGGCGATCCGGTCGCCGGGAAGCCCTGGCCGTGGACGCCGATGGTCGTGGTCGGCTACCTCGCCCTGATGGCGGCGCTCGGGCCGCGCGAGTCGCGGCGCGCGCTGGTCGGGGTGTGGCTGATGACCGGTGCCGCCGGGGCGATGTTCGCGCTGGTCTCGCCGAGCCGGGTGGACGGCATCCCCATCGTCCTGTTCGTCCTCAGCGGGGTCCTGCTGCTGCTCACCGCGACCCTGCGCGGCCGCGGCGAGGCGGAACGGCGGCTCGTCGAGCAGGAGACGATCAGCGAGGCCGAACGGTCCCGCCGCACGCTCCTGGAGGAACGGACCCGGATCGCCCGCGAGCTGCACGACGTGGTCGCCCACCACATGTCGGTGATCACCGTGCAGGCCGACTCCGCCCCGTACCGCATCCCCGACCTGCCCGAGCCGGCCCGCGAGGAGTTCGCGTCGATCGCGGCCGGGGCGCGCGAGTCGCTGGCCGAGATGCGGCGGCTCCTTGCGGTGCTGCGCAGCGAGGGCGCGGAGGGCGAGCGGGCGCCGCAGCCGGGGCTCGACCGGGTGCAGCAGCTGGTGGAGGCGACGGTACGGGCCGGGGTGCCGGCCGAGCTGTCGCTCGCGGCCGACCTGGACCTGGCCGGGCTGCCGCAGGCGGTGGACCTGTCGGCGTACCGGATCGTGCAGGAGGCGCTGTCCAACGTCGTCCGGCACGCGCCGGGGGCGACGACCCGGGTGTCCGTACGGGGCGACGCCGAGGGCTGGTTGAACGTCCTGGTCGTCAACGGGCCGCCGGAGGGGAACGGTTCGGGGCGCGGCTCGGGGCCGGTCGAGAGCGGCGCCGGCACCGGGCACGGGCTCGTCGGGATGCGGGAGCGCGTACGGTTGACGGGCGGCTCGCTCGACACCGGGCCGCTGCCGGACGGGGGCTTCCGAGTCGCCGCCCGGCTGCCGCTGACCGACCCGGGCTGACCGGCCCGGGCCTGACCGAGCCGGGCTGACCGGCCCGGGCTGACCGGGCTGACCGGGCTGACCGGGCCAGGCTGACCTGGCCGGTGGGCCCGGCCCCGGGCTGACCGGCCCGGTGAGCCGGTCCGTGGCCCGACCCGAACCGACCGAACCAGAGGGCGCCTTGTGACCATCCGCGTGATCATCGTCGACGACCAGGCCATGGTGCGGGCCGGATTCGCCGCCCTGCTCGCCGCGCAGCCCGACATCGACGTGGTGGGCGAGGCGCCGGACGGCCGGCAGGGCATCGAGGTGGCCCGCACGACGCACCCGGACGTGGTCCTCATGGACGTGCGGATGCCGGAGCTCGACGGGCTCGCGGCGGCGCGCGCGATCCTCGATCCGCCACCGGGCGTGGTGCACCGGCCCAAGGTGCTCATGCTCACCACCTTCGACGTGGACGACTACGTGTACGAGGCGCTGCGCGCCGGCGCCTCCGGCTTCCTCCTCAAGGACGCGCCGCCGGCCGACCTGATCGCGGCGGTCCGGGTGGTGGCCGCGGGCGACGCGCTGCTCGCGCCGTCCGTGACCCGGCGCCTGATCGCCGACTTCGCCGCGGCCCGGCCCGCCGCCCCGCGCGGCGACCGGGCGGCGCTCCGCCTCAACGGGCTCACCCCGCGCGAGACCGAGGTCCTGGAGCTGATCGCCCGGGGCCTGTCGAACCAGGAGATCGCCGGGCATCTGGTGGTCGCCGAGCAGACCGTGAAGACCCACATCGGGCGGGTGCTCGCCAAGCTGGACCTGCGCGACCGGGCGCAGGCGGTGGTCTTCGCGTACGAGTCGGGCCTGGTCACACCGGGCGGAGGCCGCTGACCACCGGTCGGCCCCCGGGGGACAACCCCACCCCCGGCCTCGGGCCGGCTGGTCCTCCGGCCCCTACCCCGGTATGAGTTCGGGCTTGGCGCCCCGGTGTGACGTGCCGTCACCCACTCCGTTCCTACCTTCCTCTCGCCAGCGACGCGAGAGAGACAGGAACGGAAAGGGAGGGCCGCATGCGTCCCATCACCAGGACCCGGATCGGCAGGACCCTGGTCGCTGCCGCGCTCACCGCCACCGTGGTGGCCGGCACGGCGGGCTGGGCGTCCGGGAGCGCCCAGGAGCCGGTGACCGGGGCGCCGGTCGGGACGGCGGCCTGGCGGGCCGACGGGCTGCCGGACCCCGAGCGGATGACGCCCGATCAGGTCGCCGCGTACTTCCGCGGGTTGAGCCCGGCGCGGCAGCGGGAGCTCGTCCGGTCCCACCCGAGCGTCGTCGGCAACCTCGACGGCGTCCCGCTCGCCCTGCGGTACGCCGCCAACGCCCGTACGAGCGGCGGCAGGTTCGCGGGGCGGGACGGGCAGGCGCGGGTCCTCGCGTACGACCCCCGGGGCCGCGGCCAGGCCGTACTCGTCTACGGGGACCTGGCCAGGGCCGAGCACGTGGCGGTGATCGTGCCCGGCTCCGACATCGACGCCGGCAACCTCGCGCCGCTCGTGCGCAAGGCCACGGCGCTGCGCGCGGCCACGAACGGCCGGACCGCCGTCGTCGCCTGGGCCGGGTACACCACCCCCGTCGGAGTCGGGATCGACGCCGCCACCGGTGACCTCGCGGAGGCGGGCGCGGACCGCCTCGCGCGCTTCACCGAGGGCCTGCGGGCGGTCGGCGCCGCCGAGCCCGCGCTGTTCTGCCACAGCTACGGCTCGGTGGTCTGCGGGGTGGCCGCGCACCGGCTCAAGGCCAAGGACCTGGTCGCCATCGCCTCGCCCGGGATGCGCGCCGACGACGTGACCGCCCTGAACACCACGGCCCGGGTGTGGGCCGCCAAGGACCCGACCGACTGGATCGACCGGGTCCCGTACGTCGAGTTCGCCGGCCTCGGCCACGGCAGCGACCCCGCCGCGCCGGAGTTCGGCGCCCGTCGCATCCCCGCCGCCGACGCGCAGGGCCACGACGGCTACTTCGCGCCGGGCACGTCCTCGCTCCGCGCCTTCGCCGCGATCGCCGAGGGGGACGTCCGGTGAACCGGCTCGTCGAGAAGATCGAGGCGTCCACCCCCGCCCACCGCGACCGCGCGATCGACGGGCTGCGCGCCCTCGCGCTGCTCGCCGTGCCGGCCGGGCACTGGCTGCTCGGCGGCTTCACGCTCTCCGCCGACGGCGCGATCCACAACGCGAGCCCGCTGTCGTCGTTCGGCGGACTCGCGCCGGTCAGCTGGGTCCTGCAGATGCTGGGGATCTTCTTCCTGGTCGGCGGCTACGCATCCGCCCTCTCCTTCCGCCGCCGCGGGGGCAGCACCCGTGCCTGGCTCGGCGGCCGGCTGGCCCGGCTGGGGCGGCCGGTGCTCGGCGTCACCGCCGTGTGGGCCACGCTGCTGCCGCTGCTGCACTACGGCTTCGGAGTGCCGTACGACACCCTGCGGACCGCGTCGACGCTGGTCGTCCAGCCGCTGTGGTTCGTGGGCGTGTACGTGGTCGTCACCGCGCTCACGCCGTACTGCGTGCGCGCCGCGCGGCGGCTGGGGGTCTGGGCGGCGGTCCCGCTGCTCGGCTCGGTCGCGGTCGTCGACTTCCTGCGCTACGGGCCGTACGCCGACTCCGCCGCCGTGCCGTCCTGGCTGAGCCTCCTGAACATCCTGCCCGGCTGGCTCTTCGCGTACCAGCTCGGCGTCTCCTGGGCCGAGGGCCGGATCACCCGGCGGCACGCCTGGGGGCTGCTGACCGGCGGCGTCGCGCTGTTCGCCGCGCTGCTGCTGTGGTTCGGCTACCCGGCCTCGATGGTCGGCGTCCCCGGCGAGGCCCGCACCAACTCGCATCCGCCGTCGCTGCTCGTCCTCGCCCTCGCCGCCGCGCAGAGCGGCGCCGCGATCCTGTTGCGCGAGCGGCTCGGCGGACTCCTGAAGCGGCGGCCCGGGCTGTGGGCGCCGGTCGTCGTGATCAACCTGTCCGCGATGACCATCCTGTGCTGGCACCAGACCGCGATGCTCGCGGCCGCGATCCCCGCCTCGTACGCGGGTGAGCTGACCGGCCTGGTCGGCGCGCCCGACTCGGTCGGCTGGATCCTGGCGCGGCTCGCCTGGATGCCGCTCTTCGCCGGGCTGCTCGTCCTCCTCGGCCGGTACGCGCGGGGCTTCGAGTCCCCGTGGACGCGCACCGGCCCGGCCCGCCGCGCGGCGGCGGGGGTGCTCGCGGCGGGCTTCGCGGTGTTCGCGCTGGGGCTGGCGTGAGCCCGGCTCGCGCGAGCCTCGGAGGGTGTGCGGCCTCAGCCCTCGCGGGCCGCCGAGGTGAAGGTCATGTCCGTGTAGCGGTCGCCCGCCACCAGGCCCGCGATCGGCTCCAGGGCCGCGAGCTGCGTGTCGTCGAGGGTGATGCGGGTGGCGGCGGCGTTCTCCAGCAGGCGGGAGCGCTTGCGGGTGCCGGGGATCGGGACGACGGTCAGGCCGTGCACCGCGGCGCGCTGCTGCACCCAGGCGAGGGCGATCTGGGCGGGGGTGGCGTCGTGCTCGGCGGCGATGGCGCGGAGCGGTGCGAGCAGGGCCGCGTTGCGCTCGGCGTTCTCGCCGGAGAAGCGGGGCTGGTGGCGGCGGAAGTCCGTGGCCGAGAGCTCCTTGCCGGCGTCGGCGAAGGCGCCGGTGAGGAAGCCGCGGCCGAGCGGCGAGTACGGCACGAAGGTCACGCCCAGTTCGGCGGCCGTGCCGACCGCGCTGTGCTCGACGTCCCGGGAGAACAGAGACCACTCCGACTGGAGGGCGGTGATCGGGTGCACGGCGTGCGCCTCGCGCAGCTCGGCTCCGGTCACCTCGCTCAGGCCCAGGTACCGGACCTTGCCCTCCTTCACCAGTTCGGCCATCGCGCCGACGGACTCGGCGAGCGGGACCTGAGGGTCGCGGCGGTGCATGTAGTAGAGGTCGATGGTCTCGATGCCGAGGCGGCGCAGGCTGCCCTCGACGGACGCGCGGATGTACGCGGGGTCGTTGTTGACGCCCCGGTACGCGGGGTCGTCGTCGCGCCGCTCGATGGCGAACTTGGTGGCGATGACGATCTCGTCGCGGTGCGCGGTGACGAACGGGGCCAGGAACTCCTCGTTGGCGCCCTGCCCGTAGACGTCGGCCGTGTCGATGAGGGTGACGCCGGCCTCCAGGGCCGCGTCGAGGGTGTCGCGGGCCGCGGCCTCGTCGGTGTCGCCGTAGAACTCGCTGATGCCCATGGCACCGAAGCCCTGGACGCCGATCTCGGGTCCGTCGGGGCCGCCGAGGCGGACGGTGTCGATCTTTCCGTTGATGCCGCTGGTGTTGCTGCTCATGAAGAGGTGCCTCCGCAGACGGTGCCGTAATGATCGATCTTGAGGTCGAGCACGGCCAGGGCGTCCTGAAGCTCGGCGATCCGGGCGACGACGTCGGTCCGGGTGCCCTCCAGGATCGCCCGGCGCTGGTCGTGGGTGTGGGAACCCTCGCGCACCAGCTCCGCGTAGCGGACCATGTCCGCCACCGCCATGCCGGTGAGCCGCAGCTTGCCGACGAAGGCCAGCCAGTCCAGGTCACGCCGGCTGAACCGGCGCTGACCGGTGTGCGAGCGGTCCACGTGCGGCATGAGGCCGATCCGCTCGTACCAGCGCAGGGTGTGGGCCGAGAGTCCGGTCAGGGCCGCCACCTCGCTGATGGTGAACCGCTCCGGCGCCATCACCGGCTTGGTGCTCGTGCTCGTGCTGTCGATCACGCTCATGACCCCCACGCTAGAGACTTGGAGTCCACTCTAAGCAAGCGGGCGAAGTAGGCTCGGCCGCATGCAGAGCAGCATGCAGAGCCTGAAGGCCGTCGAGAACTGGCCCGTTCCCACCGCGGCCACCGCCGTCGTCCGCGCGGACGGCACCCTGGCCGGGTCCCACGGCCCCACGAGCCGGCGCTTCCCGCTCGCCTCCGTGACCAAGCCGCTCGCGGCGTACGCGGTGCTCGTCGCGTACGAGGAGGGGGCGATCGACCTGGACGAGCCGGCCGGGCCCGAGGGCTCGACCGTACGGCATCTGCTCGCCCACACCTCCGGGCTCGCCTTCGACGAGAACCGCGTCATGGCCGCGCCCGGCACCCGGCGGATCTACTCCAACACCGGCTTCGAGGCGCTCGGCGACCATGTCGCCAAGGCCACCGACATCCCCTTCGCCGAGTATCTGCACCAGGCCGTCCTGGAGCCGCTCGGCATGACGGACACGAGCCTCGAGGGCTCGCCCGCCAAGGACGGCGTGTCGACCGTCGACGACCTGGTGCGCTTCGCCGCCGAGGTGCAGGCGCCGCGGCTGCTCGACGCGCGCACGGTCGTGGACGCGATGACCGTCCAGCACCCGGGCCTGACCGGCATCCTGCCGGGCTACGGGCACCAGCGGCCGAACGACTGGGGCCTCGGCTTCGAGATCCGCGACGGCAAGGCGCCGCACTGGACCGGTGCCACGTCCTCGCCGCGGACGTTCGGGCACTTCGGCCAGTCCGGCACCTTCCTGTGGATCGATCCGGACGCGGGTGCGGCCTGCGTGGCACTGACCGACCGGCCCTTCGGGCCGTGGGCGATCGAGGCGTGGCCGCCGTTCACGGACGCGGTGCTGGCGGAGCTGCGCGCCCGGTAGGAACCCGGCTCAGGCGGTGGCCGTGACCAGCCAGGCCGCGCTGCGCAGCCGTACCGTGCCGTCCGCCGCCTGGTGGGCGCGGAGGTGGTCGGCGAGGGCGCGGCGGGCGCGGTCCCGGGCCGGCGCGTCGACCTGGTCCATGAGGTGGCGGCCGGGGCCGCTCGCGAGCAGGAAGTCGGCGGCGTCCTCGGCGTCCCGGCCCCAGTTCCCGTACGCGTCGGCCCGGTCGACGGCGATGCCGGTGAAGCCGGCGGCGGTGAGGACGGCGCGGATGCGGTCCGGGGACTCCAGGGAGAACATGCCCTGGCCCGGCGTGCCGAGGTCGCCCACCGGCAGGATGTCGCGCAGCGAGGTCATGGCCACCAGCCAGTCGCTGAGCTCCGGTTCGGCGGGGCTGACGAAGGCGAGCCGGCCGCCGGGGCGCAGGGCGCGGCCGATGTTGCCGAAGGCGGCTTCGGGGTCGGCGAAGAACATCACGCCGTAGCGGCTGATCGCCGCGTCGAAGGCGCCCGGCTCCAGGGCGTGCGTCTGGGCGTCGCCCTGGGTGAAGTCGGCGTTGGTGACGCCTTCGCGGGCGGCGCGGGCGCGGGCCTCGGCGAGCATCGGGCCGGACAGGTCGAGGCCGAGGGCGCGGCCTTCGGGGGCGCGCCGGGCGGCGAGGATCGTGGTCTGGCCGGCGCCGCAGCCGATGTCGAGGGTGCGGTGGCCCCGGCCGTCTCCCCCGCCGTTGCCGCTGCCGATGCCGGCGGCGGTGAGCAGCGGCTCGTCGAAGCCCTCGTTGACGGCGTTCCAGCGGTCCTGGTGGCGGGCCCAGTGGGCGCCTTCGGGGCCGTTCCAGGCCTCTTCCTGCGCGGTGTTGACGGTGGTGCCGACGTTCTCCGACATGACTGCCTCCTGAGCTGCCCCAGAGAATGGGCGTACGCCCAAACAGTATGGGCGCGCGCCCATACTCGCAATCCCGATTACGATCCGAACGGGTCCAGGGAATCCGGGGAGAGGGAGAGACAGCCATGTCACCGCGTGGAGTGGCGACGCCCGACGTGCGCGAGCGCCTGTTCGCCGCCGCCGAGCGCGTCGTGGAGAGGGACGGGCCGGGCGCGCTCACCAGCCGGGCCGTCACCACCGAGGCGGGCTGCGCCAAGGGGCTGCTGCACACGCACTTCGCGGGGCTCGACGAGTTCGTGGCCGAGCTGTGCCTCGACCGCTTCGCCCGTACCGCGCGGAAGGCGGCGGCCCTGGCCGGCCTGGCCGGCGAGGGCACGGTGGCGGGGAACCTCGACGCCGTCGTCCTGGTGCTCTTCGAGTCGGGCGGCCCGGCGCTGTCCGGGCTCGCGATGACCCGCCCGGCCGCCGCGCAGCGCGTGCGGGAGGCCCTGCAGGACGGGGCGCCCGGTTTCGGCGCGATCCAGGAGTCGGTCGCCGGCTATCTGACGGCCGAACGGGACCGCGGCCGTCTCGCCGGGACCGTCGACCCGCACTCGGTCGCCCTCGCCGTCGTCGGCACCGCCCACCACCTGCTGATGACGAGCTGGCCGGGCTCCCCCGACCCGCGCCACGAGATGCGGCGCCTCGTCACGGCGCTGCTGGGCTGACCCTCCTCGCTAACCCAGCCTGCAACTGGTCGCGGGCAGCGCGCCGTCCGTCCCGGAGATCACGACCGGGACCGCGCTGCCCCACCTCTCGGCGAAGGCGGTCGTGCACACCAACTGCTGCACGGCGACCGGGTCCAGGTCCCGGACCCGGACGGAGAGCCGGAGGCGCAGCTCCCCGCCTCCGTCCTCGGCGCGCGGCTCGACGTGGGGATCGCCGCCGCCGTGCAGGATGAGCCGGGTGGTGAGGCCGGCGGCGAGCTCCTTCTCGTCCGGCCCGTCGAGGAGCGTGCTGAGCACCTTGTCGGTGGCGACCCGGTAACCGACGACCTCGGTCGGGTGGGTGGGCGTCACGGTCCCGCCGGTGCCGGTGCCCTCGCCCCAGTCCTGCCCGAAGGAGAAGTGGAGGTCCCGGGCGACCGGCATCAGCCGCCCGTCCTTGCCGACGAAGAACAGCAGCAGCCGGGGTTCGCTGGTCGGCTGCACGGTGACCGGCGCCGCGCCGCCGGCCTCCACGACGTCGCTGCCCTGGATGCCGCAGGCCGCGAGGCCCGGGAGCAGGCCCAGCACAGCGGCGTACAGACCCAGGCGCGTGCGCAGACGCGTGCGCGGGCGCGGGCGGCGGCTCGGGGGACGGCGGCTCACAGCGGGATCCTGACGGTGAAGACGGCGCCGCCGTCCGGGCGGTCGGCGGCGACGACGGTGCCGCCGTGCAGCCGGACGTTCTCCTGGGTGATGGCGAGGCCGAGGCCGCTGCCGGCCGAGCGGGTACGGGCCTGGTCGGCCTTGTAGAAGCGGTCGAAGACGTGCGGCAGGACGTCCGCCGGGATGCCCGGGCCCCGGTCGGCGACCTCCGTCACGAGCCAGTCTCCCTCCGCGTGCACCCGGACCGTCACCGGCGGGGCGCCGTGCCGCAGCGCGTTGCCGACCAGGTTGGCGACGACGACGTCGAAGCGGCGCGGGTCGAGACGGGCGCGGATGCCGTCGGTGAGCTCCGCGGTGATCCGCTCCGGATCGGTCCAGTGGCGGTTCTGGAGCGTCTTGCGGACCATCTCGGCCGCGTCGACCTCGTCCGTGTGCAGTTCGGCGGCGCGGGCGTCGAAGCGGGAGATCTCCATCAGGTCCTCGACGAGCACGGCCAGTTTGCCGGTCTCGGCGCTGATCAGGCGTACGGCCCGTGCGGTGTCGGAGTCGAGCGTGCCGGCGTCCTCGTCGAGGACCTCGGTGACGGCGAGCATGCCGGCGAGCGGGGTGCGCAGCTCGTGCGAGACGTCGGAGGCGAAGCGGCGGGCGCGGGCCTCGGCGCGCCGCAGCTCGGTGACGGAACGTTCCAGCTCGGCGGCGGACTCGTTGAAGGTCCTGGCCAGGTCGGCGAGTTCGTCGCTGCCCTTGGCGTGGATACGGGTGTCCAGGCGGCCCCGTCCCATGCTGTGGGCGGCGCGCCGCAGCTCCCGCACCGGGCGCAGCACGCCCCGGGCCGCGACCAGGGCCGGGACCAGAGCGACGAGCAGCGCGGGCAGCGCGCCGTCGCGGGCGGCGACCAGCATGGCCCCGATGTTGGCCTCCTCCTCGCTGAGGTCCATCACCGCGTAGAGCACGAGACCGGTGGGGTGGTCCTCCGGATAGCCCTTGAAGTTCCCGAAGAGGGCGGGGACGGCGACGGTGAGGTACGGGGTGCCGTTCCTGACCACCCGCTGGAAGCTGCCGTGGGTGGTGCCGGCCGCGCCGGCCCGGCGGCGCAGCTCGGGCGTGAGCACGCTCGACTCGTCCCGGTCGGTGGACGACACCCGCATGTCGCCGTACTCCGCGTAGACCCGCCAGGGCCGCGGCTTGCCCTGCCGGGCGATCCGCTGGAGCTCGTTGCGCAGACCGTCGCGGTCGACGGGCAGTTGGATGTTCAGGGTCTCGACCTGCTGGCGGAAGGCGGAGACGGCGGTGTCCTGGGTCTGCTCCAGGATCGCGGTGCGGGCGGCCCGGTAGGTGAGCGCGGCCGTCGTGCCGCAGCCGACGGCGGCGACCAGGAGGAAGGCGAGGACGAGCCGGGTGCGCAGGCCGAAGGGGCGCGGCCGGCGGCGGTGTCGCGGGGGCCGGTCGCCGTCGTCGCCCGGCACGTGGGCTCTCACTGGATCGGCCCGAAGCGGTAGCCGAAGCCGCGCAGCGTCTGGATGTAGCGCGGCTCCCCCGGGTCCTCGATCTTGGTGCGCAGCCGGCGGACGCAGGCGTCGACGAGCCGGGCGTCGCCGTGGAAGCTGTGCTCCCAGACGTGTTCGAGGAGCTGCTGGCGGCTGAAGACCTGCTCGGGCGCGGCGCTGAGGTGGAGGAGCAGCTTGAGCTCGGAGGGGGCGAGGGCCAGCCGCTCGCCGTTCTTGGCGACGGTCAGCCCGGCCCGGTCGATGGCCAGCTCGCCGTGGAACTCCACGGCCGGGCGCCCGCCGCCCGGTTCCTCGATGCGGCGCAGGACGGCCCGGATGCGTGCCTCGATGACCTCGGTGCGGGCAGGCTTGACGATGTAGTCGTCGGCGCCCGCCTCCAGGCCGACGACCACGTCGAAGTCGTCGCCGCGCGCGGTGAGCATGATGATCGGCAGCTGGCTGGTCTCGCGGACCCGGCGGCAGACCTGGACGCCGTTCATGCCGGGCAGCATCAGGTCGAGCAGCAGCAGGTCGGGCCGGAACTCGCCGAGCGCGGCGAGCCCCGTCTCGCCGGTCGCGGCGGTGCGCACCTCGTGCCCGCGGCGCCGGAGCCCGAGCTCGACGCCCTCGCGGACGGAGGGGTCGTCTTCGATCAGCAGCACGCGTGGCATCTGTGGAGTATCCCAAGGTCAGGGCGGTCGGTATGAGGGGCGGTCATCGTCTGGTGAGACGCCGGGCGCGGCCGGTCACGTTCCCGGTCAGCGCCTGCACTTCGGTGAGCCGCAGCGGCCGGGCGAGCAGGGCGAACACGGCGACGATGACGAGCGCGCCCGCGAGGCCCGACACCACCCGGCCCGCGGGGGCGGTGCGTTCGGCGGTCAGCAGGCCGAGCGCGGCGGCGGGCAGTGCGGCGACGAGGAGCCGTACGAGCGAGCCGGCCGCCCCCGTGCCCGTCCGCTCGGCTCCCCGCAGCCGCCGGGACAGCACGTACGCGGTGAGGCCCCAGCCCGCCCACAGCGCGAGCGAGTAGCCGGCGGCCATGCCGGCGACGGCCCAGTGGGCCGGCAGGAAGGCGTACGAGCAGACCGCGAGCAGCGCGTTCAGGGCGGCGATGACCAGGTTGAGGAGGAAGGGGGTGCGGGTGTCGCGCAGGGCGTAGAAGGCGCGGGTGCACACGTACTGGCCGGAGAGCGCGACGAGTCCGGGCGCGAGGGCCATCAGGATCCAGGCCATCGAGCGGACCGCGCCGGCGTCCGTCCGGCCGTACTGGAAGACCGTGCCCATCAGCGGCACCGCGAGCGCGAAGAGCGCGCAGGCGGCGGGGACGATGGCCGCCATGGTGCCGCGCTGCGCGTAGGCGACGTCACCGCGGACGGCGGCGAGGTCGCCCTCGGCCGAGGCGCCGCTCATCCGGGGCATCAGCGCGGTGACGAGGGCGACGGTGATGATGCCGTGCGGGACCATCCACAGCTGGTAGGCGTTGTTGTACGCGCTGAGCCCGGCGCCCTCGGCGCGCTGGCCGGCCGCCGTGGCGACCTTCGTCGTGACCCAGAACGCGGCCTGGTTGGTGAGCACGAGCAGCACCAGCCAGCCGGCCGCGCGCAGCGGCGCGGTCAGTCCGCTGCCGCGCCAGTCGAGGCGGGGCCGCCAGCGGAAGCCGGCCGCGCGCAGCGACGGCCAGAGGGCGACGGCCTGGAGGGCGATGCCGGCGGTGGTGCCCCAGCCGAGCAGCGCGGTCTCGCCCGCGGTGAGTCGGCCGCCGTCCGACACCGCCAGGAAGAGGCCGAAGACGGCGACCACGACGACGTTGTTGAGGACCGGCGTCCACATCATCGCGCCGAACCGGCCGCGCGCGTTGAGCACCTGCCCGAGCAGCGTGAAGAGGCCCAGGAAGAAGATCTGCGGCAGGCAGGAACGAGTGAAGGCGATCGTCATGTCCCGCTGCGCGCCCGTGTAGTCGGTGTACGCGTCGACGATCGCGGGTGCGGCGAGCACGGCGGCGGCCGTGAGCACCGCGAGGGCGAGCACGCAGACGGTGAGCAGCCGGTCGGTGTAGGCGGCGCCGCCGTCCTCGTGCTCCTTGGCCGCCTTCACCAGCTCGGGCACGAAGACCGCGTTGAGGGCGCCGCCGAGGAGCAGCATGTAGACGATGGTGGGTACGGAGTTGCCGACCGCGTATCCGTCGGCGACGAAGCCGGTGCCGATGGCCGCGGCGACGACGGCGGACCGTACGAAGCCGGTGGCGCGGGAGACGAGCGAGCCGGCGGCCATGAGCGCGCCGCTGCGGAGGACGGACGTGCCGGCCTTCTCCGTCGTCTCGGTGACGCTCGCCGTCATCGGCGGGCCAGGTACGCCTGGAAGGCGCGGTACAGCGTGTGGTTGGTCGTGCCGGGCAACGGAATCTCCCACTCCCCCAGGGTCTCGACGACCTGTCCGCCGGTGCCGAGCTTCCAGCGCAGCAGCCCGTGGGCGCGGTCGTCCGGGTCGAGGGTGGAGGGTACCCCGCGCAGGTCGTAGACGTCGGCGCCCTGGGCGTGGGCGTCGAGCAGCATGCGCCACTGCAGGGCGTTGGAGGGGCGGACCTCGCGGCGGTGGTCGGCGGAGGCACCGGTCTGGTACCAGACCCGCCGGCCGACCGTGATCATGGTGTGCGCGGCGAGGATCTCGCCCTCGTGGCGGGCGAGATAGAGCTTCATGCGGCCGGGGTGCTCGGCGTTGAGGACGGCGTACTGGCGCTCGTAGTACGCGAGGGAGCGGCCGAGCCGGAATCCGTCACGTTCCTCGGTGATGCGGAGCAGCCGGTGGAACTCGGGCAGGTCCGCCGCCGAGCCGACGACGACCTCGACGCCGCTCTTGCGGGCCTTGCGGATGTTGCGCCGCCACTCCTGGTTGAGGCCGGACCACAGGTCGTCGGAGCTGCGGCCGGTGAGCGGGACCTGGAAGACGAGCCGGGGCTGGGCGTCGGCGCCGTCCTCCGACTCGCCGCCGCAGCGCCGCCACCCGCGGGCCCGCAGCCGCTCGGCGACGGCCGAGCCGAGCGGGTCGACCTCGGTGGCGAGGACGTCGGCGAGGCGGCGGCCGGGCCCGGTGTGCGCCTTCAGGGTGGCGGCGGTCCAGCGGCGGTACGCGGGTCCGGGGCCTATGCGCACGGCGAAGGCGCCGGCCGCGCGCAGGTGGTGGAGGAGCGGGTCGAGCCAGCCGTCCAGGTCGGGGTCGGCCCAGTCGGCGACCGGCCCCTCCGGGAGGTAGGCGAAGTACTTGCGGGTGCCGGGGAAGGGGCGGAGCAGCACGAGGGCGACGCCGCTCAGCTCGCCCGACTCCTTTCCCCAGCCGACGAGCTGGTGGCTCCAGCCCTCCTTGACCCCGGCCCAGGCGGGCAGTTGGAGGAAGCTCGGCCCGTCGGGGCCGGTGGAGCGGGCGGCGAGGAACGCGCGGTACGCCTCGGGGGTGACGGGTCCGAGCCGGAGTGCGGTGCGGGCGGGTGCGGGAGTCATGAGCAGCGCTGACACAACGGGAGCCTCCAGGTTCCGCCCCGTTCGGTGGTGGGGCGCACAGGAGACTCACAGCCGGTCTTGACCGCTCCGCGCGAGGAATGTGACCGGACGATGACCGTTTCTCTTCAGCCGTCGTCATACGGGCCGCGGGCCGGGCGGAGGGCAGGTGGGGCGGCCTAAAGTCCGATGCATCCCACCTTTGTCCGCCTCTCCCGGAGGTCTGTCCCGTGCGTGCTCGTGTCCGCATACACATACCCGTGCTCCTGCTGTCGGCCCTGACGCTGACCGCCTGTTCGGCGGCGACGGCGGAGCAGCCGTCGTCGTCCGCCGCGGGCGACTCCGCCGCGAGCGGCGCGCCCGCGAAGGTGACCGTGGTGCCGCCGGCCGCCGGGAAGCCCGTCACCGTGACCGCGAGCGGCGGCTCGATCGCCCGGGTCAAGGTCGTCGACGCGAAGGGCGGCGAGCTCGCGGGCCGTACCGCCCCGGGCGGCGCCTCCTGGACCTCCGACCGCAGGGCCGCGCCCGGCACCTCGTACACCGTCGAGGTCACCGCCCGCGGCGCCGGCGGCAAGGAGACGACCTCCCGCTCGTCCTTCTCCACCCCGGCCGCCGACAAGGTCAACAAGCTGACCCTGGCCCCCGGCAAGAACACCACCGTCGGCGTCGCCCAGCCCCTCTCGATCGTCTTCGACCGTCCGGTGCGGAACAAGGCGGACGTGGAACGCCAGTTGAAGGTCACCACCTCCAACCCCACCGAGGGTTCCTGGGGCTGGGTCACGGACTACTCCGGCAAGGACCGCGTCGACTGGCGGCCCAAGGAGTACTGGAAGCCCGGCACCAAGGTCACGCTCGACGCGACGCTGAACGGGACGGACTCGGGCGGCGGTTGGTTCGTCCGCGACTACCACACGGGCTTCACCGTCGACACGACCGCGCGCGTGGTGAAGGTCGACCTCGACCGCAAGAAGCTCACGCTCCTGGAGAACGACCGCGCCGTCCGCACCATCCCCGTCTCCGGCGGCACGCCCGGCGGCGACAAGCGCTCGTGGCGCGGCACGGCCGTCCTCATGGCCAAGGAGGGCACCATCCGCATGAACTCCGAGACCGTCGGCCTCGGCGACGCCTACAACAAGATGGTCAACTACTCGATGCGTCTGACCTGGTCGGGCATGTACGCCCACGCGGCTCCCTGGAACGCGGCGTACTTCGGGCGCGAGAACCACAGCTCCGGCTGCATCGGCATGAGCGACGCCAACGCGTCCGCCCTCTTCGCCGCGCTCCGCCCCGGCGACCCCTTCGAGATCAAGGGCGCGGAGACGAAGGGCGAGGTGGCGGAGGGCAACGGCTACGGCGCGTGGAACCTGAGCTGGGAGCAGTGGCAGACGAAGAGCGCGCTGCGCTGAGCCCCGTCGTGGACGCCTTTCGCTAGACGGAGCCCTTGGGCGGCGTCTCCTTCGGCCGTGACACCTGGGCTACGGCGAGGAGCAGTACGCCACAGGCCGCGACCAGGGTCCAGCCCGGGCGGGAGGCGTGTGCGAGCGCCGTCGGGGCGGCGCCCGTGACCAGGCCGCCGGCGATGGCGATGCCGAGGGCGGCGCCGAGTTGGCGTGCGGTGGAGGTGATCGCCCCGGCCACGCCCGCGCGCTCGGGCGGCAGTCCGTTGACGGCGGTGTTGGTGATCGGGGCGTTGGCGAAGCCGAAGCCGACGCCGATGAGCGCGTACGCGGTCAGGAGCAGGAGCACGCTGGTGTGCGGGGTGAGCCGGACGAGGCAGGCCCCGCCGGCCGTGATGAAGCCGCCGGCGAGCAGCAGCGGCAGCCGTGGCCCCGTGCGGCCGACCATGCGGCCGGACCAGGGGGCGCAGACGGTCGCTCCGAGGGCCAGGGGCAGCGTCGCCACGCCGGCGGCCAGCGCCGTCCAGCCCCGGGTGTGCTGCAGGTAGAGGGTGTTGAGCAGCAGCGTCATGTTCAGGGCGACGAAGACCGCCACCGCGCCCACGACGGCACCGCTGAAGACCGGGCGTCCGAAGAGCCGCAGATCCATCAGCGGTTCGGCCCGGCGGGACTCGACCCGCACGAAGGCCGCCGTCGCCACGGTGGCCCCCGCGTATCCGGCGAGCGCCGCGGGTGACGTCCAGCCGATGCGCGGTCCTTCGATCAGGACGCCGACGACGGCCGCGAGGGCGATGGTCAGCAGGAGCTGGCCGGGCAGGTCGAGGCGCCGGACCCGCTGTCCCCGGGACTCCGGCACGAAGACCGCGCTGAGCAGCAGGGCGGCCACGATGACGGGGGCGTTGATCCAGAACAGCGCCCGCCAGTCGAGCCCGGCGAGCAGCGCGCCGCCGGTGACGGGTCCGGCGGCCATGCTCAGTCCGAACACCGACGCCCAGATGCCGATGGCCTGCGCCCGTTCCCTCGGGTCGGGCATCGCGTTCACCACGATCGCGAGCGCCACGGGGCTGAGCATCGAGGCGCCGACGCCCTGCACGGCGCGGGCCGCGACGAGCACGCCCGCCGACGGGGCGAGCGCGCAGACCAGGGAGGCCGCGCCGAACACGGCGAGGCCGCACTGGAACACCCGGCGGCGTCCGAAGCGGTCCGCCAGCGCGCCGGAGGAGATCAGGAGGCCGGCCAGCACGAGGGTGTAGGCGTCCACGATCCACTCGAGGCCGCGCGTGTCGGTGTCCAGGCCGCGCCCGATGGCCGGCAGGCCCACGTTGACGATGGTGGTGTCCAGGCCCACGAGGAACATGCTCAGGCAGCAGACGGCGAGGACCGTCCAGCGTCTGCGCGCGCTCAGCACGGGTGGGACGGCTGGTCGAGCGGGGTGGGTCGTCGCGGTCACGTTCTTCCTCCGATGTCCGGTGCCCGGTGTCCGGGGACGGTGCCCGGCCAGGTTCGGCCCGTACGACGAGCACGGCCCACCGTTTTTGCGAGGACTGCAAAACTGGAGCCATGAACACAGGACCCAGGGACACCGAGCTGGAGCGGATCCTCGACGGCATCGGGCCCCGGCTGCGCAGGCTGCGCAAGGACCGGGGACTCACCCTCGAGGCGCTCGCGGCCACGACCGGGATCTCCGTCAGCACACTGTCGCGGGTGGAGTCGGGCATCCGGCGCCCGACCCTGGACCTGCTCATCCCGCTGGCCCGGGCGCACCACGTCGCACTCGACCAGCTGGTCGCGGCGCCCGCCAGCGGCGATCCGCGGGTGCACCTCCAGCCCCTGCGCAGGCAGCGCGGCAGCGTCCTCGTGCCGCTGACGCAGTACCCGGGCCGCGTGCAGGTCTTCAAGCAGGTGCTGTCACCCCGACCGCCGGAACCGGTCACGCACGAGGGCTACGAATGGCTCTACGTCCTCGCCGGCCGGCTGCGCCTCATCCTGGGGGCGCGGGACGTCACGCTGCGGCCCGGCGAAGTGGCCGAGTTCGACACCACGGAGCCGCACTGGTTCGGCCCCGCGGACGACAACGCCGTGGAGATCCTGCACCTCTTCGGGCCCCACGGAGACCAGGCCGTCGTCCGCGCCGGACCGTCCGCCTAGAGGCCCCTCCGCGGCTCGGGGCCGGACCGGACCCTAGACGCCCGAAGCGCTCCGCATCTCCCACACCAGGACCTCCGCGTCCGCCGTCGCGAGCAGCGCGAGGTCCCGCTCGGCGGAGACGCGCGCCGCGTCCCCCGCCGCCAGCTCCTCGCCCGACAGCCGGACCGTGCCGCGCACCACGTGCACGTACAGGAGGTCCGCGGCCGGCAGCGCCGCCCGCCCGCCCGTCTCCAGGCGGCGCACGTGCAGCATCGCGCCCGCCGCCGGCAGGGCGTACGGGGTGGCGTCGGCGATGCCGCGGACGACCTCGTACGAGGGGTCCCCGCCCGGCTCGACCGGCGCCAGCCACATCTGGACGAAGACGAGCGGCTCGGTGCCGTCGTTGCGCTCCACGTGCCGCACCCCGGCCGCCGAGCCGAGGTGCTGCACGTCCCCCGGCCCGACGACCGTCGCGTGGCCCGCCGAGTCGCGGTGGGTCAGCTCGCCCTCCACCACCCACGTGACGATCTCGGTGTGGCTGTGCGGGTGCTCGTCGAAGCCGGCGCCCGGCGCGAGACGCTCCTCGTTGCAGGCGATCAACGCCCCGAAGCGGAGGTTGTCGGGGTCGTAGTGCGACCCGAAGGAGAAGGCGTGCCGGGTCTCGATGCCGGCCTCGGGGTCACCGCCCGGGTAGCGCTCGCCGTCGCGCTGGATGCGTATCACGGCGCCCACGGTAACCGTCCGGGGCCCGCGCGCCCCGCGAAACCGTCCCGACTGCGACCCGACTCCGTCCTGACGCAGCCCCGCCCCCGCACGTCGCCGTCCCGATAAGGCAGTCTTGTCCCCGTGTCTGAACCCGTGAACGCCGCTCACCCGCATGCCGCGACCCTGAAGCGCCTCGAACAGTCCTCCGGGCGGCTCGCCGCCAACGCCATTGCCCGCATGGACGAGTCGCTGCCGTGGTACCGGGCGATGCCGCCCGAGAACCGGTCGTGGATCGGTCTGGTCGCGCAGGCCGGCATCGCCGCGTTCACGGAGTGGTTCCGGCACCCGGAGACCCCGCAGGCGATCTCGACCGACGTCTTCGGCACGGCGCCGCGCGAGCTGACCCGGGCGATCACGCTGCGCCAGACCGTGGAGATGGTGCGGACGACGATCGAGGTCATGGAGGCCGCGATCGAGGAGGTCGCGGCGCCGGGCGACGAGCGTGTGCTGCGCGAGGCGCTGCTCGTGTACGCGCGGGAGATCGCCTTCGCGACCGCCCAGGTGTACGCGCAGGCGGCGGAGGCGCGCGGCGCCTGGGACGCCCGGCTCGAGTCCCTGGTCGTGAACGCGGTGCTGTCCGGCGAGGCCGACGAGGGCGCCGTGTCCCGCGCCGCCGCGCTCGGCTGGAACTCGCCGGAGCACGTGTGCGTGGTCCTCGGCACCGCCCCGGACGGCGACTCCGAGCTGACGGTGGAGGCGATCCGCCGCGCCGCCCGGCACGCCAAGCTCCAGGTGCTCACCGGCGTCCTCGGCGACCGCCTGGTCGTCATCGCGGGCGGCAACGACAACCCGCTGGCCGTGGCGAAGGCGCTGATCGGCCCGTACGCCGCAGGCCCGGTCGTCGCCGGCCCCGTCGTGCCCGACCTGCTGGCCGCGACCCGGTCCGCGCAGGCCGCCGCGGCCGGCCTGAAGGCGGCTTCGGCGTGGCAGGACGCCCCGCGGCCGGTCCTGGCGGATGATCTCCTCCCGGAGCGAGCGATCGCCTCCGACCCTTCGGCGCGCGAGCAGTTGGTGGAGGAGATCTACAGACCGCTGGAGGAGGCGGGTTCCGCGCTGCTCGAAACGCTGAGTGTCTATCTGGAGCAGGCGAGCAGCCTGGAGGGCGCGGCGCGGATGCTCTTCGTGCACCCGAACACCGTGCGCTACCGGCTTCGACGTGTGACCGACGTCACCGGATGGTCACCCTCCGATGTCCGCTCGGCGTTCACTCTGCGGATCGCGCTGATTCTGGGGCGCTTGGCCGACGCGGAGACGCAGTCCTAGACTTTTGTTGAACACCAACAATTCCCCCGACGGTTCTTCGTCCTAGTCCCCACGGGCGTCAGGGACCGTCCCCAAGAGAGAGTGTGAGGGTGCTCGTACTCGTCGCTCCCGGCCAAGGCGCCCAGACGCCCGGCTTCCTGACTCCCTGGCTCGAACTCCCCGGTGCCGCCGACCGCGTCGCGGCCTGGTCCGACGCCATCGGGCTCGACCTTGCCCACTACGGCACGAAGGCGGACGCGGACGAGATCCGCGACACCGCCGTCGCCCAGCCGCTGCTCGTCGCGGCCGGCCTGCTGTCCGCCGCCGCCCTCGGCGACGTGGCGCCCGGCGCGGTCGCCGGCCACAGCGTCGGCGAGATCACCGCGGCCGCGTTCGCGGGCGTCCTCGACGACATCGCCGCGCTGCGTCTCGTACGCACCCGTGGTCTGGCGATGGCCGAGGCCGCCGCGATCACGCAGACCGGCATGTCGGCGCTGCTCGGCGGCGACCCCGAGGTGACCGTCCCGCACCTCGAGAAGCTCGGCCTCACCCCGGCGAACGTGAACGGCGCCGGCCAGATCGTCGCCGCCGGCACCATGGAGCAGCTGGCCGCCCTGGAGGCGGACAAGCCCGAGGGTGTCCGCCGTGTCGTGGCCCTGAAGGTCGCGGGCGCGTTCCACACGCACCACATGGCCCCCGCGGTGGCGAAGCTGGAGGAGGCGGCCAAGGAGCTGTCCCCGGCCGCCCCGAACACGCGTTACGTCTCCAACAAGGACGGCCAGGTCGTGACCACGGGCGCGGAGGTCATCGCGCGCCTGGTCGGCCAGGTCGCCAACCCGGTCCGCTGGGACCTGTGCATGGAGACCTTCAAGGAGCTCGGTGTCACCGGCCTGGTCGAGGTCTGCCCGGGTGGCACCCTGACCGGTCTCGCCAAGCGCGCTCTGCCCGGTGTCCCCACCGTGGCGCTGAAGACCCCCGACGACCTCGACGCAGCCCGCACGCTTATCGCAGAGTCGACGTCCACTGACACGGCCACGGCCTGACAAGGAGTGTCGAGAAGCATGGCGAAGATTCAGCCCAGCAAGGGTCACCCCTACGCGCGCATCATGGGTGTCGGCGGCTACCGCCCGACCCGTGTGGTGCCCAACGAGGTGATCCTGGAGAAGATCGACTCGTCCGACGAGTGGATCCGCTCCCGCTCCGGCATCGCGACCCGCCACTGGGCCTCGCCCGAGGAGACCGTCACCGCGATGTCGGTGGAGGCCGCGGGCAAGGCCATCGCCGACGCCGGGATCACCCCCGAGCAGATCGGCGCGGTCGTCGTCTCCACGGTCTCGCACTTCAAGCAGACCCCGGCGGTGGCCACCGAGATCGCCGACAAGATCGGCGCCGGCAAGCCGGCCGCCTTCGACATCTCCGCCGGTTGCGCGGGCTTCGGCTACGGCCTGACGCTCGCCAAGGGCATGATCGTCGAGGGTTCCGCCGACTACGTCCTCGTCATCGGCGTGGAGCGGCTCAGCGACCTGACGGACCTGGAGGACCGCGCGACGGCCTTCCTGTTCGGTGACGGCGCCGGTGCCGTGGTCGTCGGCCCCTCGCAGGAGCCGCACATCGGCCCCACCGTGTGGGGTTCCGAGGGCGACAAGTCCGAGACCATCAAGCAGACCGTGCCGTGGAACGAGTACCGCGTCGGCGACGTGTCGCAGCTCCCGCTCGACGAGCGCGGCGAGATCAAGTTCCCGGCCATCACGCAGGAGGGCCAGGCGGTGTTCCGCTGGGCCGTCTTCGAGATGGCGAAGGTCGCCCAGCAGGCCCTGGACGCCGCCGGCATCTCGGCGGACGACCTGGACGTCTTCATCCCGCACCAGGCCAACATGCGGATCATCGACTCGATGGTGAAGACGCTCAAGCTGCCGGAGCACGTCACGGTCGCCCGTGACGTCGAGACCACCGGCAACACCTCGGCCGCCTCGATCCCGCTCGCGATGGAGCGGCTCCTGGCGACCGGCAAGGCCAAGAGCGGCGATACGGCGCTCATCATCGGCTTCGGGGCGGGTCTCGTCTTCGCCGCGACGGTCGTTACTCTCCCCTAGGCACTCCGGATCATCCGGAAGCCCTTTTCTACAGAACACACCAGAAGGAGCGCCACCATGGCCTTCACCCAGGACGAGATCGTCAAGGGCCTCGCCGAGATCGTGAACGAGATCGCCGGCATCCCGGTCGAGGACGTCGAGATCGACAAGTCCTTCACCGACGACCTGGACGTCGACTCCCTGTCCATGGTCGAGGTCGTCGTGGCCGCCGAAGAGCGCTTCGACGTCAAGATCCCCGACGAGGACGTCAAGGGTCTCCGCACCGTCGGCGACGCCACGAACTACATCCTCGAGCACCAGGCCTGATTCGGCCCCAGCCGGACCTGGTCCGGCTGAACCGGTTCGCCACCCGGCGGTGGCGCCGTTTTTCGACCATCACACACATGGAGAAAGAATTCCTGTGAGCTCGACCAATCGCACCGTGGTCGTCACCGGTATCGGCGCAACCACTCCGCTGGGTGGCGATTCCGCTTCCACGTGGGAGGGCCTCCTCGCGGGCCGCTCCGGCGTGAAGCCCCTGGAGGGCGAGCGCTTCGCTGAGCTGCCCGTCCGGATCGCCGCGCTCGCCGCGGTGGACCCCTCCGAGGTGCTCCCCCGGCCGCTGGCCCGCAAGCTGGACCGCTCGGCGCAGTTCGCGCTGATCGCGGCCCGCGAGGCGTGGGCCGACGCCGGCTACACCGCCCCGGCCGGTGAGGACGAGAAGATCGCGCCCGAGCGGCTCGGCTCCGTCATCGCCTCCGGCATCGGCGGTGTCACCACGCTGCTCGACCAGTACGACGTGCTGAAGGAGTCCGGCGTCCGCCGCGTCTCCCCGCACACCGTGCCGATGCTCATGCCCAACAGCCCCTCCGCCAACGTCGGCCTCGAGGTGAACGCCCGGGCGGGCGTGCACACCCCGGTCTCCGCGTGCGCGTCGGGTGCCGAGGCCATCGGCTACGCCATCGAGATGATCCGCTCCGGCCGTGCCGACGTGGTCGTCGCCGGTGGCACCGAGGCGGCGATCCACCCGCTGCCGATCGCGGCCTTCGCCAACATGATGGCGATGTCCAAGAACAACGACGAGCCCCAGAAGGCCTCCCGCCCCTACGACAAGGGCCGTGACGGCTTCATCCTGGGCGAGGGCGCGGGCGTGATCGTGCTCGAGTCCGAGGAGCACGCCAAGGCGCGCGGCGCGAAGATCTACTGCGAGGCGCTGGGCCAGGGCCTGTCCGCCGACAGCCACCACATCGCGCAGCCCGAGCCGACCGGCCGCGGCATCGCCGCCGCGCTGCAGAACCTGCTCGACGACACGGACCTGAAGCCGTCCGAGGTCGTGCACCTCAACGCCCACGCCACGTCGACCCCGCAGGGCGACGTCGCCGAGATCAAGGCGCTGCGCAAGGTCCTGGGCGACGACCTGGACCACGTCGCGGTCTCCGCGACCAAGTCGATGACCGGCCACCTGCTCGGCGGCGCCGGCGGCATCGAGACCGTCGCCACCGTCCTGGCGCTGCACAACCGCATCGCCCCGCCGACGATCAACGTCGACGAACTGGACCCGGAGGTCGAGGCCGACATCGTCCGCGACACGCCGCGCGAGCTGCCGCAGGGCACGATCGCCGCGATCAACAACTCGTTCGGTTTCGGCGGCCACAACGTGGTGCTGGCCTTCCGGACGGTCTGACCCGACGTCAGCAGTCTTGCTTGAGGCCCTCTGCCGGAACGTACCGGCAGAGGGCCTTCGCATGTCCGGGCAGAAGTGTCAGCGGATGCCGACGACCGCCGGTTCGCCCTCCATCGAGATGTCGTTGGCGACGACGTGCCCGCCCGTCACCGGGATCAGCTCGGGGTAGATCGAGACGACCTGCTTGTTGCCCTTGCTATCGATCGTGCGGCGTACGGCTCCGGTCGCGGCGTCGAGCAGGACGATGTCGCCCCCGTACGTGAGGGCGCCGACGGTGCCGTCCGGCTCGGGGGCGAGTGCCTGGAACATGGTGTCCTCCGCGGTGTGCGCCCACACCCTGCGGCCGTCCTTCAGGGAGTACGCGACGACCTGGACGGCCACCGACGAGGACCGTTCCACGGGCGTGACCAGCAGCCCGCCGGCCACGATCTGACGGCCCCTCCGGAACGGGTCGATCACTCCGTCGGGTCCGGACAGCGGCACGTTCGCGGTGGGCGTGCCGCGGTCGTCGAGGGCGAGCACCGCGTGGGTGCCGCGTTCGTCCTCTTCCCGGACGGCGACGACCGCGGGTGCCACCGACAGGACGGCGGCCTCGGCGTCGGACTCGACGTCCAGTGGGTGCTGCCAGCGCTCCTTGCCGGTGGCGGTGTCGAGGGCGAGCACCCGGGCGCCCTTGCCGCACTGCTCGACGAGCAGGGTGCGGGTCTCGTCCGCGTCCACCGCCTTGACCTCGCAGTCCTCGCCCAGCGGGCGCTGCCAGCGCTGGGCGCCGCTCTCGGCGGAGCGGCCCCGGACGGCGCGGTCCTCGACGGCGACGGCGACCTGGCCGCCGACGGCCACCCCGCCCTCGGCGACGCCGTCGCCGTCGACGGCCCGGCGCCAGAGGATCCTGCCGGTGCCGGTGTGGACGGCGGCCAGGGTCGCGCAGGGCTTGTCGTGGCGTCCGTACGCGACGAGGCCGATGTTCCGGCCGACGCGCGGGCTCATCGCGCAGACGGCCTCTCGGGTGGGCGCCGCAACGTTCCAGCGGACCTTGCCGTCACGGGCGTCGTACGAGGTCAGCCCGTCGAGCCGGGCGTGGACGACGGCGTCGCCGAGGCCCCAGGCGCCGGGCCACCGCTCGCCCTGCGCGGTGGGCCGCACCTGCCAGGTGACGGCGGGCTGCCCGGCGGGGGCCTTGGCGGCCGGGCGGCCGGTCGCCGGCCGGTCCGCGGCCGGGTCCTCGTCGCCGCCGGGCCAGAGGCCGACGCCCCAGGCCCCGGCGACCAGGCCGAGACAGACGGCGACGGCGAGGGCGGCGCGTTCGGCTCCGCGAAGCCCGGTGAGGCCGGTGAGGCCGGTGAGCTGCGACTTCTTCCCGTCCTCCCGGCCGGCCTCGCCCGGCTTGTCGCGCCCGTCGAGCCTGTCGGCCTCGCCGGCCTCGCCGAGCTTCACCGGCCGCTTCTCTCCGTTCACCGGAACCGCGCCCTCCGGCCCGCCCCGCGTGCCCAGCGTGAAGCCCGCCCGGCCCGCCGCGAGCAGCGCCGCCCCGGCGAGCAGCCACCACCACACCGTGCCGCCCTCGGGCCAGGAGCCCTCGCAGGCGAAGTTCATCTCGCCGAGCCCCTCGACGACGAAGCCGCCGAGCAGCACCGCGGCCGCGCCGAAGAGCGCCCCGGACAGCAGAACGGCGGCCGTGGCGGCCGCCGGACGTCTACTCATCTCGCACCCCTGCCCCGGGCCCGCCCCCTGCGGGCCCCGGCGGGGAATCTAGAGCACCTGGATCAACGGAGCACCCGGATCCCCTAGACCACCTGGTGCAGCCAGCGGACCGGGGCGCCCTCGCCCGCGTACCGGAAGGGCTCCAGTTCGTCGTCCCAGGGCTTGCCGAGCAGCTTGGCGATCTCGGCCTCGAGCTGCGTCTCGCCGTGGGTGGCGCGGGCCAGGGCGGCGCGCAGCCGGTCCTCGGGGACGAGGATGTCGCCGTGGATGCCGGTCACCGCGTGGAAGATGCCGAGCTCGGGCGTGGCGCTGTACCGCTCGCCCTCGGCGTTGGAGCAGGGTTCCGCGGTGACCTCGAAGCGGAGCATCTGCCAGCCGCGCAGCGCGGAGGCGAGTTTGGAGGCGGTGCCGGTCTCGCCCTGCCAGGAGAACTCGGCTCTCCAGGTCCCGGGGGACGCCGGCTGACGGATCCAGTCGAGCTGGACCCTCGCACCGAGGACGCCCGCGACCGCCCATTCGACGTGCGGGCAGAGCGCGCGCGGTGCGGAGTGTACGTACAGGACTCCACGTGTCGTCACCGGGACCTCCAGTGTGGGGACGAGGTTCGCCATACCCAGCGGCCTCAGTAAACATCATCACGAGAAGCGGTCTTCGCAAACCCCCAAAAAGGGGACAGCATGTGACGTGATGTAATTTACCGGAGCCGATCGGCGGGGGCGCCTCTGGTTCGACGGGGGAAAAGCTACCGTGCCGCGCCCGTGTCGGGGTGACGTACGGTCGGTCGGGGGCGGGTGGGCACCAAGCTTTCACTCGCCAGGACGCCGGAGGAGGGGCTCCCGAATGCGCGGGCGAAAACGTTTCAGCACCGCTGTCGCCACGGTGACGGCGGCGCTGCTCGGTACGGCGGCCGTGGCGGGCTGCTCGGCCGGTGACGCCGCGGACGCCACCCGCACGGCGGCCCGGCAGGCACCGAAGCCGAAGCCGAAGCCCACGCCGGTGTGGAACACGGCCCCCGCCTCCGTCGCCGCCGTCGGCGACTCCATCACCCGCGCCTTCGACGCCTGTACGGTGCTCGCCGACTGCCCCGAGGCGTCGTGGGCGACCGGCACCGACGCGGCCGTCAACAGCCTCGCGCTGCGGCTGCTCGGCCCGGAGCGGGTCGCGGGCCGGAGCTGGAACCTGGCCAGGACCGGGGCCCGGATGGCCGAACTGCCCGCGCAGATGACGCGGGCGGCGGCCGAGCGCCCGGAACTGGTCACCGTGATGATGGGCGCGAACGACGCCTGCCGGGAGAGGCCCGAGCTGATGACCCCGGTCGACGAGTTCCGCGCCTCCTTCACGACGGCCCTCGCCCGGCTGCGGACCGGGGCACCGAAGGCCCAGGTGTACGTGTCGAGCGTGCCGGACCTGAAGCGGCTGTGGGCGACCGGCCGGGTGAACCCGATGGGCCGTCAGGTGTGGCGACTGGGCATCTGCGGCTCGATGCTGAAGGACGCCGAGGACCTCGGCCCGGCCGCCGAGCAGCGCCGCGCCCAGGTGCGCGAGCGGGTGGTGGCGTACAACCGGGTGCTCCAGGAGGTGTGCGCGAAGGACACCCGCTGCCGTTACGACGGCGGCGCGGTCTTCGGCTTCGCCTTCGGCGACGGGCAGCTGAGCCCCTGGGACTGGTTCCATCCGAGCCGCGACGGCCAGGCGCGGCTCGCGGAGCTCGCGTACCGGCAGGTGACCCGCAGATAGCGGGTGGCCCCGGGGCGGTGTCAGGTTCCGCCCCGGGGCCGGTCGGTGGGGAGAGACGTCAGATCTCCAGGGTCGCCGTCAGGCGGGTGTCGGCCAGCGAGTGAGCGGCCCGCACCTCGTACGCACCGGAGACGAGGGTCCAGGCACCCTTCTCGCCGGCGCGCTCGTCCCAGATCTCGAAGGCGCGGCGCGGGAGTTCGACCGTGACCTCGACGGTCTCGCCCGCGGCGGCCTCGACGCTCGCGAAGCCGGCCAGCCAGCGCGCCGGGCGTCCCGCGCTGTCGGCGACCGGGGCGAGGTAGATCTGGACGACCTCGCGGCCGGTGCGTTCGCCGGTGTTGGTGAGGACGACGGTGGCGCTGTCCTGGGTGGCGACGAGGGAGTCGTACGACCAGGTGGTGTAGCCGAGGCCGTGGCCGAAGGGGTACGCGGGGACGGCGCCGGCCCGGTCCCAGGCGCGGTAGCCGATGAACACGCCCTCCGCGTAGTCGAGTCGGCCGCCGGTCGGGGCGACCTCGGTGACGGGCACGTCGGCGAGCGCGACGGGCCAGGTGGTGGGCAGCCGGCCGCCGGGCTCCTCGGCGCCGGTGAGCACGTCGGCGAGGGCGGCGCCGCCCTCCTGGCCCGGGAACCAGCTGAGCAGGATCGCGGCGACGTCCTCGCGCCACGGCATCTCGACCGGGGAGCCGGCGTTGACGACGACCACGGTGTTCGGGTTGGCGGCGGCGACGGCCCGGACGAGGTCGTCCTGGCGGCCGGGCAGGGCGAGGTCCTTGCGGTCGAAGCCCTCGGACTCGACGCGCTCGGTGGTGGCGACGACCACGACGGCGGTGTCGGCTGCGCGGGCGGCCTCGACGGCTTCGGCGATCAGTTCGTCGGGGTCACGGCGCGGACCGAGGTGGACGAAGGAGATCATGACGGCCGGCAGCGGGGCCGCGAACTCCTTGTCGAGGGTGTGCCGCAGGGAGACCTCGACGGTCTGCCCGGCCGTGAGGGCGACCTTGCCGCGCTCGACGGGCGAGCCGAAGAACGCCTCGAAGGGGTCGGTCTCGGGGCCCATGGTCTGCACGCCGTCGAAGAGCGTCCGCCCGTCGACGGTGAGCGTGAACGCGCCGAGGCCGCGGGTGCCGAAGGCGTGCTCGCCGCTCTCGCGCGGGGTGAAGGTGCCGGTGACCTCGATGGAGGCGAGGGTGTCGTGGGTGACGCCGGCCGGCAGGTCGTCGCCGATCCACTGGACCTGGCCGTTGGGCAGGCTGCCCTCGCCGATGACGGTGCCGTGGGCGTCACGGCACACCGCGCGCAGGGTGAACCCCTGGTCGGCCGGGGCGAGTTCGTCGCTCGGGTCGGCGCCGATCGCGTACGAGAGGGTGCCCTCCGGCAGGGCGGCGGTGAGGCCGTCGAGCGGGGAGACGGTGTGGTCGGGGAAGACCTGCGCGGAGCCGCCGCCGAGGACACGGGCGTCGCGGGCGGCGGCGCCGGAGAGGGCGACGGAGCCGCCGCGCAGGGGCAGGGCGGCCTGTCCGTCGCGGGAGTCGTTCCGTACGAGCACGAAGCCGCGGCGGGCGATCTCGCGGGCCAGTGCGTCGCCGTCGATGCCGGCGGGCGGCTCGGCGACGACCGGCGGGACGCCGTCGAGGGCGCCGACGCGGGCGGCGAGCCGGAGGACGTTGCGCACGGCGGTGTCGACGGCGCTCTCGTCGACCTCGCCGGCCCGGACGGCGGCGGCGAGCGTCTCGCCGTACACGGTCTGCGGGCCGGGCATGGCCACGTCGAGGCCGCCCTCGATGCCGGCCTTGGTGGAGCGGGCGGCCATCCAGTCGGAGACGTTGTAGCCGTCGAAGCCCCACTCGCCGCGCAGCACCTCGTTGACGAGGTGGTGGTGCTCGGTCATCGTCACACCGTTGACCTGGTTGTAGGCGGTCATGATGCCCCACGGGTGGGCGTTCCTGACGATGGCCTCGAAGGGTGCGAGGTAGAGCTCGCGCAGCGGGCGCGGGGCGATGCGGTTGTCGACGGTGAAGCGGTCGGTCTCGGCGTCGTTGCCGACGAAGTGCTTGACGGTGGTGCCGACGCCGCCGTCCTGGACGCCCTGGACGTAGCCGGTGCCGATGGCGCCGGTGAGGTACGGGTCCTCGCTGTACGCCTCGAAGTGGCGGCCGCCCAGCGGGGTGCGGTGCAGGTTGACGGTGGGTGCGAGGAGGACGTGGACCCGCTTGCGGCGGGCCTCCTGGGCGAGCAGCCGGCCGGCCCGGCGGGCGAGCGCCGGGTCCCAGGTGGCGGCGAGCGCGGTGGGCGAGGGCAGCGCGACGGACGGGTCGTCGGCGGTCCAGCGGACGCCGCGGACGCCGATCGGGCCGTCGGACATGACCAGGGAGGCCAGGCCGATCTCGGGCAGGGCCGGCAGCGACCACATGTCCTGGCCGGCGAGCAGCCGGGCCTTGGCGTCGAGGTCGAGCTTGCCGAGGGCCGCCTCGACGGCCTGCTCGCGCACGGTGTCCGCGTCGGTCCGCGGCTTCGTCTCTGCCATGGCCGTTCCTCCTGGTCCGAAGTGCTGGGGTGCGGCCCATGGTGACTCGCCTACCTGTAGATCGGTAGGTTACGTTAGCGTTTCGTTATCTTCTGTTGGTGGGGATGCCGTACGGTCCTGTCAGAGTCGGGGCTACGGAAGGGGGCGAGTGCGATGGCACGGGCCAGGAGCGAGGAGCGGCGGACGGAGATCGTCCGGGCCGCCCTCGAGGTGATCGCCGAGCGCGGCTACCGGGGCGCGTCGCTGGGCGCCGTCGCCGAGCGGGTCGGGCTCACCCAGCAGGGCCTGCTGCACTACTTCCCGACCAAGGAGGCGCTGCTCGTCGCCGTCCTGGAGGAGCGCGACCGCTGGGACACCAGCGGCGGCCGGGACCGGGAGCGCTGGCGTCTCGACCTGATGGAGTCGCTCGTCGAGTACAACGCCATGCGCCCCGGCATCGTGCAGACCTTCTCCGCGCTGCTCGGCGAGAGCGTCACGGAGGGCCACCCGGCCCGCGCCTTCTTCACCGAACGCTACGTCCAGGTGCGGGAGAACATGGCCGACGTGCTGCGCGCCGAGTACGGCGCCGAGCTGCCCGGCGGCCTCACCCCGGAGCAGGTGGCGCCGCTGCTCACGGCGGTGATGGACGGCCTCCAGTTCCAGTGGCTGCTCGACCCGGACGCGGTGGACATGCCGGCGTCGTTCCGGGACTTCCTGGCGCTGCTCGCCCCGGCGAACCGTTCGGCCGCGTCCTAGCGCGGGGTGATCCCGCCCGCGTACACGTGGTCCGGGGTGATGACGCGGGTGATCGCCCGGGCCACCAGGGTCGAGGGCTCCTGGCCTCCGGCGACGAGGGAGTCGGTGTTCAGGATGAGGACCATGGTCGCCTTCTGCTCGGGCAGGTAGACGGTCACGGTCTCGTATCCGGGCAGCGAGCCGTTGTGCCCGATCCAGCCGTTGGTCTTGAGGATGCCGAGGCCGTAGCTGGTGCCGGGGAAGCCGGTCGGCAGCAGCTTCAGGCGCTGCTTCTGGGTCTCGGGGCTGAGCAGCTCTCCGGTGGCGAGGACCGGGGCCCAGCGGCGCAGGTCCCGGAGGTTGGAGATCATCCCGCCGGCGGCCCATGCCCAGCTCGGGTTCCAGTCCGTGGTGTCCGCGACGGCCCCGGTCAGCGTCTGGTTGCTGTACCCGTGCGCGTGCGGCTCGGGGAACTCGGCAGCCTTCGGCAGGAAGGTGTGGCGCAGGCCGCCCGGGCGGACCACGCGCTCGTGGATGACGTCTCTCAGCGGCCGGCCGGTCACCTTCTCGATCACCAGGCCGAGCAGGACGAGGTTGGAGTTGCAGTACTGGAACGTCTTGCCGGGCTCCGCGATGTTCTTGTGCCGGTAGCCGTAGGAGAGGGCCTCCCAGGGGTTGAGCTGCCGCTCCGGCTCGCTGTACAGGTCGTGGATGAAGTCGGGGTCGGAGGTGTACGGGAAGAGGCCGCTGCGCATCTCGGCGAGGTGGCGCAGCGTGATCTTCCTGCCGTTGGGAACGCCGCGGATGTACGTGTCGATGGGGTCGTCCAGCTTCACCCTGCCCTCGTCGACGAGTTCGAGCAGCGCGGTGACGGTGAAGGTCTTCGTCTCGCTGCCGATCCGGACGAAGGTGTCGGCGAACATCGGCTGTCCGGTGGACTTGTCGGCGACGCCGCTCGTGCGGACGTAGCACCCCCTGCCGGGCAGCCACAGGCCGACGACGAGTCCCGGGACGGCGGCCTGCTTGCGGACGTCCTCGACGGTCCTGTCCAGCTTGGCGGTCAGCTCGGGGCCGAGGCCGCCGGGCGGGCAGTCTTCGTCGCCGTGGTGCGGGCCCGCACCGACGGCCGCCGGGACGGCCGTGGCGGGGGCCGTCGCGAACGGGGCCATGACGGAGGTGTCCAGATTCAGCCTCGCGCAACGGGCCCTGATCGGGCTGAT
>NZ_JBSGIW010000075.1:0-42636 GCF_053605265.1 Streptomyces sp. NPDC003943
TGTGCTCTACCGATGTGGACAGCCGCACCACCCCCCCCGCGAGGGCCGCGCCGGCCGCCCCCCGGCACCGGGGCCCGGGGCGGCGCGCCGCCGTCGCCCCGACCGTGCTCGCGCTCGGCACGGTCAGCCTCGTCACGGACGTGTCCTCGGAGATGGTCACGGCCGTGCTGCCGCTCTACCTGGTCGCCGGGCTCGGCCTCTCGCCGCTCGGCTTCGGCCTGCTCGACGGCGTGTACAACGGTTTCAGCGCGCTCGTCCGGCTCGTCGGCGGCCATCTCGCCGACCGCGGCGGCCGGCACAAGACCGTGGCGGCCCTCGGCTACGGCCTCTCCGCGCTGTGCAAGCCCCTTCTCCTGGTGGCGGGTTCGCTGCCGCTGATCGGCGCCGTGCTGGCCGCCGACCGCACCGGCAAGGGCCTGCGGACCGCGCCGCGCGACGCGCTGATCTCGCTCGCCTCGCCGGAGGAGTCGCGCGGCCGGGCCTTCGGGGTGCACCGGGCGATGGACACCGCGGGCGCCCTGATCGGCCCGCTGGTGGCCTTCCTGATCCTCCGTCAGGCGGTGGACGGCTACGACGCCGTGTTCACGGTCAGCTTCTGCGTGGCCGCGGTCGGCGTGCTGGTCCTGCTGCTCTTCGTACCCTCGCGGCCCCGGCCCCTGGCGGCGCCGGCGACGCCCGACGGCGCGCCGCGTGCCTCGCTCAAGGCCGCGCTCGCCCTGCTCCGGGTGCCCGACGTTCGCCGACTCGCCCTGTGCGCCCTGCTCTTGGGGCTGGCGACCGTCAGCGACTCCTTCGTCTATCTGCTGCTGCAGCGACGCCTCGGCGTCGCCGACCGCTGGTTCGCGCTGCTGCCGATCGGCACGGCCGCCGCCTTCCTGCTGCTCGCCGTGCCGCTGGGACGGCTCGCCGACCGCGTCGGCCGCTGGCGGGTCTTCCTGGGCGGTCACGTCGCCCTGCTGCTCGTGTACGGGGCGCTGCTCAGCGGCTGGCAGAGCCCGGCGCTCCCCTACCTCGTTCTGGCGCTGCACGGCGGTTTCTACGCGGCGACCGACGGCGTCCTGATGGCGGCGGCGGCCGGCTGCGTGCCGCCCGAACTGCGCTCGTCCGGGCTGGCGTTGGTCCAGACGGGGCAGGCGCTCGCCCGGTTCGGCTGCTCGATCGCGTTCGGCGCGGCCTGGACCGCGTGGGGCGACCGCTGGGCGGTCGGCGCGGCGACGGCCGTGCTCGCGGTGTGCGCCGCGGCGGCGTACGCCCTGCGGCCCGCGACCCGGCACCCGTCCCAGGACCCGGCCACGCCCCCGCCCACCGCCCCCGTCTCGGAGGAAACCCCCGTATGACCCCGCTGACCCTGCGCGGCAGACTGCTCGTCCTGCTCGCGGCGCTCGTCGTGCTCGGCGGTGTGGCCGCGGCGTCGCTGCTGCACGCGTCCGACCGGGCCGCCGAGAAGGACCGCCCGCAGGCGGGTGGACCGGCGATCGGGTCCGGGCGGGTCTCGCTCGCGGCCGGCGCCGACCGCCGGATCGTCTTCCGCAACATGGCCTGGGGCCCGCACCGCGACGAGCTGGTCACCGTGCCGGCCTCCGCCCCCGCCGGTCCGCGCACCGCGTCCGGGGTGAAGTGTCTGCGCTTCCACGCGGCCGGCGGCACCGGCATCTGCCTGCAGGCGGTGCGCGGTGCGGTGGAGGACACCTACCGGGCGGTCGTCCTGGACCCGGCGCTCAAGGAGCGGGCCCACTATCCGCTGCCCGGCATCCCGACCCGCGCCCGGGTCTCGCCGTCGGGGCGGCTGGTGGCGTGGACGGTGTTCGTCGGCGGCGACTCGTACGCCAGCTCGAACTTCTCCACCCGGACCGCCGTCCTGGACACCCGGACGGGCCGGCTCACGACATCCCTGGAGGAGTTCCGGGTGGTGAAGGGCGGCAAGGACCACCACGCCGCCGACACCAACTTCTGGGGTGTCACCTTCTCCCGCGACGACCGGCACTTCTACGCCACCATGGCGACCGCCGGCCAGACCTACCTGGTGCGCGGCGACCTGGCCACCCGTACCGTCACCACGCTCCACCAGAACGTCGAGTGCCCGTCCCTCTCCCCCGACGAGACCCGGGTCGTCTACAAGAAGCGCGTCGCGGGCGCCCCCGTCGACGCGCCCTGGCACGAGTACGCCCTGGACCTGGCCACCATGCGGGAGACCGCGCTCGCCGAGCCCCGCAGCGTCGACGACCAGGCCGTCTGGCTCGACGACCGCACGGTCTCCTACTCCCTGCCGGGTGACTACGGCGCCGACCTCTACACCGTCCCGGCCGACGGCTCGGGCGCGCCGAAGCGCCTGATGACGGCGGCGCTGGCGCCGGCGTTCCTGAAATAGCCGCCGGAGACCCGGCTCAGACCCCGCTGACGGCGGAGACGAGGCTGGCGACCGTCACGGTGTTGAAGACGAAGGCGATGACCCCGTTGGCCGCGACCGTCCGGCGCATCTCCCGGGAGACGACGTCGACGTCGGTCGTCCCGAACGTCGTCATCACCGAGACGGCGAAGTACACGTAGTCGGACCAGCCCGTCTCCTCGTCGCCCGGGAAGTCGAGGGCCTCCTCCCGTTCCATGACGTTGTCCGCCTGGAAGGTGACGGCGAAGGACACCAGCACGCAGACCCACGCGATCACGACGAGGGCCAGCGCCGTCACCACCCGCGGCAGGGACGGGAACGCCGACCCGAGGTGCCCCGGCAGCCACAGCACCGCCACGATCAGCGCCGCCGTCGCGATGAAGATCGACCCGCCCGGCCCCGGCGCCGTCCCGAACACGTACCGCTGCAGCACCGTGCCCCGCCGCTCCCGCGCCGCCCAGACCCGCATCTGCTCGGTGGTCACGGTGGGGAAGGGACGCGGGACACCGGACTCGCGATGTGTGACGCCGCGTGACCGGGGAACCGACGGTATGTCATACGGGCGCTGCCAAGGGGCACTCGGGACGGCTTGTCGAACGGTGTCGACCTGGCCGCCGTCTGACCTAGGGTGGCGCTGCCGACGAATCTCGAGGGGGACGTGATGGACGCGGAGATCGCGACTCTGGCCGGTACGGCCGGGACGACACTGGTGACCCTGCTCGCCACCGACGCCTGGCAGACCGTGCGCGACGGCATCGCCGGTCTGTGGCAGCGCGTCCGGCCCGAACGGGCCCCGGCCGTCGCGGACGAGCTGGAATCCAGCCGGGAGGAACTGCTCAGGGCCAGGGCCACCGGGGACCAGGAGACCGAAGCCGAGGTACGGGCCGAATGGCAGGGTCGCATCCGGCGTCTGCTCGCCGCCCATCCCGAACTGGTCGAGGAACTTCGCGCGCTCCTCGCGGACACGGCCCCCGGCGCTCCCACCGTTCCCCAGGTCACTCAGCACGCCACCGCCTCCGGCCAGGCGCGGATCTACCAGGCGGGCCGCGACATGCGCCTGGAGCAGTCGTGACGGGCCGCAACGACGCCCGAGCCGAGGGGCAGGGGCGCGTCTACCAGGCATCCGGCGACCAGCACATCGTCGAGCACCACCATCACGGACCCTCCTGGGCCGGTCCGGACTCCGTGCGGCGCCCCGCCGTCGGCCGAGCGCCGGTGGTGCTGCGCGACCGCGCCGAGCTGATGAGCCGGCTGCGGGCGGCCGTGGACCGGGGCGCGGGCGACGAGGTGCTGGTGCTGCACGGGCTGGGCGGCTGTGGCAAGACTGCCGTCGCCTACACGCTCTTCCAGCATGCGACCGCCGACGGCGAGAGGCTCGGCTTCTGGGTGAACGCGTCGGACCAGGCGTCGCTGCGCGCCGGCATGCTCGCCGTCGCCGCCGACCGTGGGGCGGGCGAGGGCGAGCTCGTCGCCGCGCGCAGCGGTCTGCGGGCGGCGGCCGACCTCGTCTGGGAGTACCTGGACCGGTCCGAGCAGCCCTGGCTCCTGGTCCTCGACAACGCCGACGACCCGTCCGTGCTCCGTGACGGCGGGTGGCTGCGCGGCAGCCCGCGCGGCACCGTCCTCGTGACCACCCGGCAGGCGGCCGGCCACTGGTGGCCCCAGGCCGAGCTGCTGCACGTCGGCGTGCTGCCCCGGCCCGACGCCGCCCAGGTCCTGTGCGACATCGCTCCTGGCACGGGCACCCCGGAGGAGGCGGCCGCCGTCGCCGACCGGCTCGGCCGGCTGCCCCTCGCCCTCACCCTGGCGGGCGGCTTCCTCGCACATCAGGTCATCCGGCCGTGGACGATGACCGAATACGGCCGCCACCTGGAAGGCGACCAGGGAGTCGACCCCATCGAACTGATCGACCAGGGCGCCGCCGTCGATCCCGGCAACGACTCGCGGCACCTGGTCAGCGGCACCTGGCAGATCTCCATGAACCGGCTCGTCACCGGCGGCCTGCCTGAAGCGGTGACCCTGCTCCGGCTGCTCGCCTGCTGGTCGAACGATCCGCTCCCGCTGGCCCTGTTGAGCGGTGCCGCACTGGGCCCGACCCTGCCGGCCGTCCGCGTCGAGCCGGCGTTGCGCGGCCTGCTCGACCATTCGCTGACCGAGCTCGTACCGGCCGGGGTGCGGTGCCTGCGCACCCACGGCGTCCTGCTCGACAGCGTCGCCCGCGGCACCCCGGACGACGAGCACGAACTGCTCGCCGCCACGGCCGCGCGCCTCCTGGCCGCCGCGCTCCCCGCGGTGCCTGAGCGCGGCAGCACCGATACCGGCCTCGGCCTCCTCGTGCCCCATGTCCTGGCGCTGCTCCGGCGCATCCGCGACCGGCCCGCGGTGCGGCGGGAGACGGCGGAAGCCTCGGTGGAGTGTGCGCTGCGCCTGTCCACGGCACTGCACCGGGCGGGCGACTACACCTCGGCGCTCGCGCTGACGACCCAGGCGCGAGAGCTCGGCGAACCGCGTCTCGGCGGGGACCACGAACTGATCCTGGGCCTCCGGGAGCGGGCCGGCCGAGCGGTCTACCGGCTCGGGCGCTTCGAGGAGGCGGAGACGTTGCTGAAGCAGGTGCTGGCCGACTCCGAGCGGGCGCTCGGCCCTGCCGCCCTCAGGACGCTGGACTGCTGCGTGGCCCTCTCACGCCCCCTGTATCAGCGGGAGCAGACGGCCGAGGCCGTGTCGCTCATGCGGCGAGCGGTGCTGGGCCGATCCGAGCAGCTGGGGCCCTTCCACCCGTTGACGCTGCTGGTCAGGGCCCACCTCCTCGAAGTGCTTCCGGGGCCGGAGCTGGACGCCGAGGCACCAGCTGGTCCGCTGCTCCTCGCCGACTGTCTCAGAGAGCTGGGCCCGGACCATCAGATCACCATGGTCGCCCAGCTCGACTGCGCCTACGCCCTGTTCTTCACCGGACATCGCGCCGAGGCACTGCCCCTCGCCCGCGAGGCGCTGGCCGCCCACGAACGGCACTACGGGGCCGACTACCCCATCGCCCTCGCGGCGCGCCATCTCCTCGCCACCGTCCTTGCCGCCAACGGTGAACGCGCCGAGGCGATCGCCCAGTTGGCTCGGGTGGTCGACGGCAGGGAGCGGGTGCTCGGCCCCGAGCATCCTTTTGCGGTGCAGGCCCGCGAGGACCTGGTACGCCACAGGGAGGCGGAGTCGTCGCCGTAGGCCCCAGGGGTGTCCGCGGTCAGACTCCGGCGAGCAGGGCGTCCAGCGGGGCGGGTACGCGGTCGGGGTCGAGGGCCTCGACGAGGACGCGGCCGTAGTGGATCTTGCGCCCCTTCTTCGTACCGAGGAAGCGGCGCAGCTGTTGTTCCGGGGCGCGGCCCTGCTGGGCGGGCTGGCGCAGGAAGGTCTCCAGGGCGCGGAAGTCGCCCTCGGCGCGGACGAGTTCGGTGACGCGCGCCACTCCGAGCGCGCGGATGAGTTCGTCCTCGAGGTCGGCCGTGCAGACGAAGAAGCCGTCCCGATCGGCGCCGGCCCGCTCCAGGCCGCGGGCGTAGTAGCCGTGCTCGCGTTCGTCGCAGAGTCCGGTGAGGCGCAGGCCCAGGCCGGGCGGGCCGAGGAGGCGGGCGAAGCGGCCGACGTTCATGGCGCCGCCCATCGGCAGGACACAGACCCCCTCGGCCGCCAGGTCCCGGCCACGGCGTTCGGCGAGCGCGTCGACCGCGGCGAGGTCGCTGAGTCCTTCGAGCAGGACGACGGTACGGACGGGGAGCCGGCCGGCCAGTTCGCGCGCGGTGTCATCGGGCTCGCCGGAGCCGTCGGCGTCGAGCGCCGCCCAGGCGAGCGCCGCCTCCCGGAACTCCCGCATGGCGTCGGTTACATGGAGCATCGCATCAGCCTATCCACGCGGGAGGGGCACGCGCGTCCGCCGGAAGTACTTGCCCCGGGGCCGCGCGCTGATCATGATCGTTCGGGTCCGGCCCCACCCGTCCCACCCGAAAGCCGTGGTTCCTCTCATGCGCGTCAAAGCCTTCGACCACCTCGTCCTCAACGTGACCGACGTCGACCGGGCGCTCGACTTCTACACCGGCGTCCTGGGCCTCGCCCCCGAGCGGGTCGAGGAGTGGCGGGCCGGCAAGGTGTCCTTCCCGTCCGTACGCATCGACGAGAGCACGGTCATCGACCTCTTCTCGCGGCCGCGCGGCGAGTCCAACGTCGACCACATCTGTCTGGTCGTCGACCCGCTGGACTGGCAGGAGGTCATCGACTCCGGGACGCTCGACGTCGTCGAGGGTCCGGTGCCGCGCTGGGGTGCGCGCGGTTCGGCCGAGTCGGTGTACGTGAAGGACCCCGACGGCAACACGGTCGAGCTGCGCTGGTACCCGCAGGACGTCGAGGGCTGATGCCCCGCGAGGACCGAACGGAGCGCCCCACCCGGCGGACATGCCGGGTGGGGCGCTCTTTTCAGGGCCGCCGGGCGCTCACGGCCACGGCGGCCAGCAGTGCGCAGGCGGCGAGCGCCGCGGGCGCCGTCGCCACCAGGGCGAAGGGGATCCCATGGGGGCGCACCAAGACCGGCGCGAGGGCCGCGGCGAGGGCGAGGGCGAGGCCCGCGCCGATCGTGCGGGCGAAGACCCGCGGGCGCGGGGCGCCTGACCGCACCGGCGGCGGGATCTTCAGGGCCGTCCAGCAGACGGCGTCCTCCCGCTCCTCGCCGCGGCGCCGGACGGCCGCCCGGAGGCGGAGGGCGAGGCACCCGCCGGCGCCGGCCGCCGCCAGGGCGAACAGCGGCCGGGCGGGCACGCCCACGAGGAGCAGCAGGGCCGTGGCCGCGACGGTGGCCCAGCCGGCGAGGCAGCCGGCCGCGGCGAGGCGCCGGGAGACCGGGCGGTCGGCGCCGGCGCGCAGGTCGGCGAGAGCGGGGACGTACCAGACGCAGCCCGAGGCGGTCACGGCCGCGATGCCCAGTGCGGCCACGGCCGGGTTCACCGGTGGTTCTCCAGCCGGTCGACCGCCGCGATCTCCGGGTGGTGCAGGTCGAACGCCGGCGATTCGCTGCGGATCCTGGGCAGGGCGAGGAAGTTGTGCCGGGGCGGCGGGCAGGACGTCGCCCACTCCAGGGACCGGCCGTAGCCCCAGGGGTCGTCGACGGTGACCTTCTTCCCGTACCTGCCGGTCTTCCAGACGTTGTAGAAGAACGGCAGGAAGGAGAGGCCGAGAAGGAACGACCCGATGGTGGAGACGGTGTTGAGGGCGGTGAAGCCGTCGGAGTCGAGATAGTCCGCGTACCGGCGCGGCATCCCCTCGGCACCGAGCCAGTGCTGGACGAGGAACGTGGCGTGGAAACCGGTGGTCAGGGTCCAGAAGGTGATCTTGCCGAGGCGTTCGTCGAGCATCCTGCCGGTGAACTTGGGCCACCAGAAGTGGAACCCGGCGAACATCGCGTACACCACCGTGCCGAACAGCGTGTAGTGGAAGTGCGCGACGACGAAGTACGAGTCGGAGACGTGGAAGTCCATCGGCGGCGACGCCAGGATGACGCCGGTCAGACCGCCGAAGGTGAAGGTCACGAGGAATCCGGTCGCCCACAGCATCGGCGTCTCGAAGGACAGCGAGCCCTTCCACATGGTGCCGATCCAGTTGAAGAACTTCACGCCCGTCGGGACGGCGATGAGGAACGTCATGAAGGAGAAGAACGGGAGGAGCACACCACCGGTGACGTACATGTGGTGCGCCCACACGGTGACCGACAGGCCGGCGATGGCGATCGTCGCGGCGACGAGACCGATGTAGCCGAACATGGGCTTGCGGGAGAAGACCGGGATGACCTCGGAGATGATGCCGAAGAACGGCAGGGCCAGGATGTAGACCTCCGGATGCCCGAAGAACCAGAAGAGGTGCTGCCACAGCAGCGCGCCGCCGTTGGCCGCGTCGAAGACGTGCGAGCCGAACTTCCGGTCGCATTCGAGCGCGAAGAGCGCCGCCGCCAGGACCGGGAAGACCAGCAGGACGAGGAGGGAGGTCAGCAGCACGTTCCAGGTGAAGACCGGCATCCGGAACATCGTCATGCCGGGAGCGCGCATGCAGATGATGGTGGTGATGAAGTTGACCGCGCCCGCGATGGAGCCGAATCCGGACAGGGCGACGCCCATGATCCACAGGTCGGCCCCGAGGCCGGGCGAGTGCACGGCGTCGGACAGTGGCGCGTAGAGGAACCAGCCGAAGTCCGCTGCGCCGCCCGGGGTGAGGAAGCCGCCCGCGGCGATGAGCGAGCCGAAGAGGTAGAGCCAGTAGGCCAGCATGTTGAGCCGGGGGAAGGCCACGTCGGGCGCGCCGATCTGGAGCGGCGTGATCCAGTTGGCGAAGCCGGTGAACAGCGGCATGGCGAACAGCAGCAGCATGATCGAGCCGTGCATCGTGAACGCCTGGTTGAACTGCTCGTTCGACATGATCTGCATGCCCGGGCGGGCCAGTTCCGCCCGCATCATCAGGGCCATGACACCGCCGACGATGAAGAAGAACAGCGCGGAGCAGAGATAGAGCGTGCCGATCCGCTTGTGATCGGTCGTGGTGAGCCAGCTCACCCAGGAGGGCCGGCCGGCGTCCGTGGCCGCGGGCGCCGGCTCCGTCGGCTGCTTCACCTGAATGCTGCGTGGCTGTGTCTGTGCCTCGTCCACCGGACGGCGACCTTCCTTCTGCGGTGCGGGAAACGACCGGAAGCGACCGCACACGGGGGAGAGGGACGGCACGCTTCCGGCCGCCCCAGATGATCGCCACCGCACCCCCTGCCCCCGATAGGGTCGAACAGACCCCGCGGAGCTGCGGCAACGGGCCGAACGGCCCCTTCCGTCCGGTACGGGCCGGTCACGTACGCTCCGTACGGGACGGACGCCCGACCCCAGGACGCCCGCCCGGAGGGCGTCCCAACCGAGGACGCCCGCCCGGAGGACGCCCCGCCCAAGGGCGCCCGACCGCAGGGCGCCCCACCCGAGGACGCCCGAGCCCAGGACGCCCGACCCCAGGACGAGAGCCGCGCACGCACATGACCGACACCGTTCCGGCCCCGTACGAACCGCCCGACCGGCCGCCCTGGCCCCGGCTCGACGTACCCGAGCGGATGCACGGCCTGCTCACCGCCGTCATGGACCTCGGCCGCGACCTCGAACTCCCTCAGGTCCTCATGAGCATCGTCGAGGCCGCGGTCAGCCTGACCGACGCCGAGTACGGGGCGCTCGGCGTGATCGGCGACGGCGCCCAGCTCTCGCGCTTCCTCCCGGTCGGCATGGCCGACGAACTCGCGGCGCGCATCGGCCCGGCGCCGTGCGGGCACGGCATCCTCGGCGAACTCATCCGCAACCCGGCCCCGTTGCGCCTCGACGACCTCGCCCGACACCCGAGCAGCTTCGGCTTCCCCGCACACCACCCGCCGATGCGGACCTTCCTGGGCGCGCCGATCCGCGTCCGGGACGAGGTGTTCGGCAACATCTACCTGACCGAGAAGCGCGGCGGCCGCGCCTTCGACGCCGACGACGAGGCGGTGCTGACGACGCTGTCGATGGCGGCCGGCGTGGCGATCGACAACGCCCGCCTCTACCGGGACAGCCAGCGCCGCGAGCGCCGTCTCGAAGCGCTCGGCGAGATCACCCGGGCGCTGCTCGCGGGCACCGCGACCGACGAGGTGCTGCGGCTGATCGCCCGGCGGGCCATGGAGGTGGCCGACGCCGACCTGGCGACCGTGCTGCTGCCCTCGGGGCCCGCCGGTGATCTGACGGTGCAGGTGGCCCATGGCGACACCGCCAAGCTGGTACGGGGCGCGGTGCTGCCGGCGGCCGGTTCGCTGGCCGGGCTCGCGGCTCGGGCCCGCGGACCGGTCGTGACGACGGACGTACGGACCGACCCGCGGGCCCTTCCGCTCGGCGGCGCGGCCGGGGGCGCGGCCGACCGCGCGCACGGGCCGGTGGTGGCCGTGCCGCTGCCCGTCGACGACGCCGTGTGCGGGGCGCTGCGGCTGAGCCGGAAGGCGGGCCGGCAGGGCTTCGACGCCGCCGAGACCCAGCTGATCAGCGGTTTCGCCGATCAGGCGGCGATCGCCCTCGAACTGGCCCGGCGGCGCGCCGAGTCGGAGGAGCTGGTGGTGCTGCACGACCGGGACCGCATCGCGCGCGATCTGCACGACGTGGCGATCCAGCGCCTCTTCGCCACCGGTATGACACTGCAGAGCGCGACCCGGACGATCGAGGACACCGGGGCCGCGGAACGCGTGTCCCGGGCGGTGAACGACCTCGACGCCACCATCCAGATCATCCGCTCCACGATCCTGCAGCTGCGCACCGCGGACGACGACCGCAGCGGCCCCGCGCTGCGCCGCCGGCTCGCCGAGACCACCCAACTGGCCGCACAGCACCTCGGGTTCGCTCCGTCGCTGCGCATCACCGGCCCGGTCGACAGCACCGTGCCGGAGGCGCTGGCGGAGCACGTCCTCGCGGTGGCGGCGGAGGCGCTGAGCAACGCGGCACGGCACGCGCGGGCGAGCCGGGTGGACGTCGTGCTCGCCGTCCCGGACCCGGCCGACCGGCTCGTCCTCACGGTCACGGACGACGGCGCCGGCCTGGGCCTCGCCCGGCCGACCGGCGGGCTGCTCAACATGGGGGCGCGGGCGGAGCAGTGCCGGGGCAGCCTCCGCGTGGACGTGCCCGACGAGGGCGGCACGCGGATCACCTGGAGCGCGCCGATCGCGGTGGACTGACCGCCCCGGCAGGAGGGGGCGGTGGTCCGTCACGTCAGGGGCGGTCGCCCCGGTGCGCCTCGCGGAACCGCTCGGCGATCATCGCCGCCTGTATCCGGCGGCCCACGCCCAGCTTGCCGAGGATGGCCGACACCCGGTTCTTCACCGTCTTCTCGGCGAGGAAGAGCCGGTCAGCGATCTGGCGGTTCGTCAGGCCGAGCCCGATGAGGTCGAGGATCTCCAGCTCGCGCGGCGACAGCCGGTCGAGCTCGCCGGGCACGGCCGCCGCGGGCTCCGGTTCGGGCTCACGGATCCGGGCCATCACGCGGGCCGTCATCCTCGGGTCGAGGAGCGACCTGCCCGTGGCGACCGTGCGGACCGCCGCGATCAGGTCCGAGCCGCCGATCTGCTTGAGCACATAGCCGGCCGCGCCGGCCATGATGGCGTCGAAGAGGGCCTCGTCGTCGTCGAAGGACGTCAGCATCAGGCACGCCAACTCGGGCAGCTCGGCGCGCAGTTCGCGGCACACCTCGACACCCTCGTGGTCACCGCCGGTCGCGCTGCCGAGGCGCACGTCGAGCACGGCCACGTCCGGCCGGGCCGCGGGCACCCGGGCGAGCGCCTCCCGGGCGTTCGCCGCCTCGCCGACGACCTCGATGTCGGCTTCGGCTTCGAGCAGGTCGCGCACGCCCCGGCGGACCACCTCGTGGTCGTCGAGCAGGAAGACCCGGATCGGCGTGCCCGCGGTGTCGGCGGAGGCGTCGGCGGTCAGCACGGACGCCCCGCGTGGGCCGCGCAGGAGCCGCAGAGGTCCGCGCGGGCGAGTGTCGGCGGGGCGGCCGGACGTGGGGTGGGGCAGGGCTTCACCGAGGACTCCTGGGCAGGGCGACGGCCGGGCCGAACGCCCTGCCGTACGAGAGACGAGCGCCAGTATGGCAACGCCGGGGGTGGGCCTTTCGGCCCTGGTCCCGAAGGGCCGAAAGGCCCTTCACGGCCCGGCCGGGAGCATGATCCACTCACCCTCGCGCCCCGGTGTGCCCGCCCTGCCGAGGCCCGGCCGTCCCCCGGGCCCGGGGCCGGCACACCCGGGGCGCACCAGCCGGCCCGGCCGCACCGGCCGCCCGGACCGCCCCGACGGGCCACACCACCTCCACCCGCACCCCGTGCGTGCGCGCGTAGGCGACAAGGTGCGCCGTGGCGTCCCGCCCGTCGGTGGGCGAGCCGTCCCACACGGCGAGGAGCCGGTCGCACTGGCGGACCAGCGCCTCGTCGGCCCGCACCCGCGAGTCGCGGTCCGCCGGGTCGTACGCGAGCAGCCGCACCTCGTCCGCGAGCCGCGTCGCGGCGCGGGCCGGCTCCAGGACCCGCGGCGGCAGCGGCGCGGGCACCGCGCCCCGTGCGGGCAGCAGGACGACGAGCCGCCGGCCCGCCGCCCGTACGGCACGCGCGAAGGCGACGGCGGGACCGGACCCGGCGCGGACGAGGGCGGGTGCCGGATCCGCGTACCGCTCCAGGCGCACCCGCAGCTCGCGCTCCACCAGCGCCGACGTCTCCGCGCGCAGGTCCTCGTGTCCCACGACCGCGATCATGTTCCCTCGCCTCCCCGCCCTCCAGGGGCGCCTCCGGGGGCCGCCGCGGCCCCTCGGTCAGTCAGTCAACAGGTCCGGATCCCCCAGGTGGCAGGGGCCGAACGGCCCTTCCGGCCACGGATCGGCGGACGTCTACTGAGGGCGAGGAACCAGACGGGAGACCGACGGTCCCGTCCCATCGCGGCCCCTGGAAGGCACCCGTGCAGTACGAAGCACCCCCGAGCCGGCGCACGGTCGAGCTCGACACGGACGAGGCCCTGCGACTGCTGGCCGGGGTGCCGCTCGGCCGGATCGTGTTCACCCGGCGGGCGCTCCCCGCCGTCCGCCCGGTCAACCATCTCGTCGACGGCGGCGACATCGTCATCCGCACCCACGAGGGCGCCGCGCTGACCCTGCAGGCCAGGGAGGCGGGCAGCAGCGGAGTCGTCGTCGCCTACGAGGCCGACGACATCGACCTCGACGCGCGCCTGGGCTGGAGCGTCGTCGTCACCGGCTACTGCCGGCTGGTCGACGACCCGGAGGAGGCGGCCCGCTACCGGGCCGTGCTCCGCCCCTGGACCGACCAGCGGACGGATCACGTGGTGCGCATCCGCCCGGACCTCGTCACGGGCGTCCGGCTCGTGCCCGCCGACTGACCCTCCCCCGGTCCGCGGGACACCGCGCGGGCGTCACAGTCACAGCCACTCCCCTCCTGACATTCTGGCGAATTGCATAATTCAGCAATTGGCCACATGATGGTTCTGCTGTGCCCGCAGGTAGCCGCGGGCACGGCACCAAGCCATGACGAGAGGGCGAGGCCGTGTCGGTTCCGCTGTACCAGGCCAAGGCCGAGTTCTTCCGGATGCTCGGCCACCCGGTGCGCATCCGCGTGCTCGAACTGCTGCAGGACGGGCCGATGGCCGTGCGGGACCTGCTCGCCCAGATCGAGGTCGAGCCGCCCGCGCTCTCCCAGCAGCTCGCCGTGCTGCGCCGCTCGGGGATCGTGATCTCCACACGCGAGGGGTCGACGGTGGTCTACCGACTCGCGGGCGGAGACGTCGCGGAGCTGATGCAGGCCGCGCGGCGCATCCTCACCGAGATGCTGGCCGGGCAGAACGAGCTCCTCGCCGAGCTCAGGGACAGCGGAATCACGGCCCGGTGAACAGCGCGCTGAGCACAGCGGTGAACGGCGTCATCGCCCGGACACGGTCCCTGCTGCCGGGCCGCGCCGACGTCGCCGCCATGCGCCGCAACCCGCGGCGCGACCTGCTCGCGGGCCTGACGGTCGCCATCGTCGCGCTCCCGCTCGCCCTCGGTTTCGGGGTCTCCTCCGGGCTCGGCGCCCAGGCCGGCCTCGCGACCGCCGTCGTCGCGGGCGCGCTCGCCGCGCTCTTCGGCGGCTCGAACCTCCAGGTGTCCGGGCCGACCGGGGCGATGACGGTCGTCCTGGTGCCGATCGTGGCGCGGTACGGGCCGAGCGGCGTCCTCACCGTCGGGCTCCTGGCCGGCCTGATCGTGGTCGCGCTGGCCCTCGCCCGGGCCGGCCGCTACATGGCCTACATCCCGGCATCCGTCGTCGAGGGCTTCACCCTCGGCATCGCGCTGGTGATCGGCCTTCAGCAGATACCCAACGCGCTCGGCGTCCCCAAGCCCGAGGGCGACCGGGTCCTCGTCGTCACCTGGCGGGCCGTCGAGGAGTTCGTCGAGGCGCCCGACTGGACCTCCGTCGGGCTCGCCCTCGGTGTCGCCGCCATCATGCTGGTCGGGGCCCGGCTGCGGCCGGCGCTGCCGTTCTCGATCGTCGCCGTAGTGGCCGCCACCGTCGTGGCGCAGGCATTCCACCTCGACGCGGCGAAGCCCATCGGCGATCTGCCGGCCGGCCTCCCGGTCCCTTCCCTCGACTTCCTTGACCTCTCGCGGCTCGGCTCGCTGCTCGCGCCCGCCGTCGCGGTCGCCGCCCTCGCCGCCCTGGAGTCGCTGCTCTCGGCGCAGGTCGCCGACGGCATGACCGTGGGCCAGAAGCACGACCCGGACCGCGAACTGTTCGGGCAGGGGCTCGCGAACCTGGCCGCGCCGCTCTTCGGCGGCGTCCCGGCGACCGGCGCCATCGCCCGTACCGCCGTGAACGTCCGTACCGGCGCCTCGTCCCGGCTCGCGGCGCTCACCCACGCGGCGATCCTCGCCGTGATCGTCTTCGCCGCGGCCCCGCTCGTCTCGCGGATCCCGCTCGCCGCCCTCGCCGGCGTGCTGCTCGCCACCGCGGTCCGGATGGTCGAGGTCGGCTCGCTGCGGGCGATGGCCAGGGCCACCCGCTCCGACGCCGTGGTGCTCGTCCTCACCGCCGTGGCGACCCTCGCGCTCGACCTCGTGTACGCGGTCGTCATCGGCCTGCTCGTCGCGGGCGCGCTCGCGCTGCGCGCGGTGGCGAAGCAGGCCCGGCTCGCGGAGGTCGACTTCCGCCCCGATCTGCCGGGCGAGCACGGCGAGGAGGAGCACGCGCTGCTCGCCGAGCACATCGTCGCCTACCGGATCGACGGCCCGCTCTTCTTCGCCGCCGCCCACCGCTTCCTCCTCGAACTCACCGAGGTCGCCGACGTGCGCGTCGTCATCCTGCGCATGTCCCGGATCACGACGATCGACGCCACCGGCGCGCTCGTCCTCAAGGACGCCGTCGAGAAGCTGAACCGGCGCGGGATCGTCGTCATGGCCTCCGGGATACGGCCCGAGCAGCGCCGGGCCCTCGACTCCGTCGGCGCCCTGGAGCTGCTGCGGCAGGGCGGCCGCGAGTTCGCCACCACGCCCGAGGCGATCGCCGGCGCCCGCGCCCATCTGCACCGCGCCGGCGTCCTCACCGCCACCCCGTGACCCGCTCGCCCTGACCTTTTCCCTCGGCCACGACGACACCAAGACTCGACAAAGCACGCAAAGTGCACGGAAAGTGCCGTGACTCCGGCCGTACGCGGGCCCGTTAGCCGCCGTGGAAAGGCTCTCGTGAGGACGCGGGAGGGGTGGTGTGCATGGGCTTGTTGCGCAAGATCCGTACGACCGGCCGGGTGGCCGAACCGGCACCGCCCGCGCCCGAGGAGGGACCGCTCCCCCAGGCCCGGCGGCTCGGCGGTTCGGCGCAGGTGCGGTGCGTGGACGCCGGGTCGTGCAACGGGTGCGAGATCGAGATCGCGGCCGCCTTCAACCCCGTACACGACGCGGAGCGGTACGGGGCCCGGCTCGTCGCCTCGCCGCGGCACGCCGACGTGGCACTGGTGACGGGCCCGGTGACCCGGAACATGGCGGTGCCCCTGCGCCGTACCGTCCAGGCGATGCCCGAGCCGCCGATCGTGGTGGCCGTCGGCGACTGCGCGATCGACTGCGGGGAGTTCGCCGGGGGGTACGGGATCGAGGGCGCCGTCTCCGACGTCGTGCCCGTCGACCTCGCCGTGCCGGGGTGTCCCCCGGAGCCCGCGGCGATCGTCGCGGCCCTGCGGCGGGTGACCGGGCGGTGAGTCTCGTGGCGGCCGGTCTGGCGACGGCGGCCGGATGCGGCGCGACGGGAGCGGCGGCCGGAGCGGCGCTGCCGGCGAAGGCCCGGCGGGTGGTGGCCGGGTGGTGCACGGCCGGGGTCGGGGTGGCGGGCGGTACGGCGGGGGTCGCCGCCCTCGGCGGGGCGGACTGGGCCGCCGGACTGCCGGGGCTGCTGCCGCTCGCGGGCGCGGCGCTCTCGGTGGACGCCCTGTCGGGGCTGTTCATGGCGGTGGCGGGCGCGGTGGTGGCCGCCGTGGCGCTGTACGGCATCGGCTACGCGGCCCCGCACGGCCCGCACGCCGCCGGCGAGGCCCGCGGTCCGGCCTCCCGCACCGTGCAGGCGGTGCTTCCGCTCTTCGCCCTCACGCTGGTTCTCGTCCCGGCCGCGGCCTCGGTGTCGACCTTCCTGTCGCTGTGGGAGCTGATGGCGCTCGCCTCGCTCCTGCTCGTGCTCGCCGAGCACCGCGAGCGGGCGGAGGTGCGGCGCGCGGGCGTCTGGTACGCGGTGATGTCCCAGCTGGGTGTGGTGCTGCTGCTCGCCGGGTTCGCCCTGTTCGCCGGCGCCGCCGGGGGCGAGGGCTTCGGCGCGCTGCGGGCGGGCTCGGCGGGGCTTTCGCCGGCGGTGCGCGGCACGGTGTTCGCGCTGACCGGCCTGGCCTTCGCGTCCAAGGCGGGCACGGTGCCGCTGCACGCGTGGCTGCCCCGCGCCCACCCCGAGGCGCCGGCGCCGGTGTCGGCGCTGATGAGCGCGGCCATGGTCAACCTGGGCGTGTACGGGATCGTGCGCACGGGCTTCGACCTGCTCGGCGGCGGACCGGCCTGGTGGTGGCTGGCGCTGATGACGCTGGGCGGGCTGACCGCCGCGTACGGGATCCTGCAGGCCGCGATGGCCGCCGACCTCAAGCGGCTGCTCGCCCACTCGACGGCGGAGAACATGGGGCTCGTGCTCGTCGGCACGGGCGCGGCGGGGCTCTTCGCGGCCGAGGGCGACCGGGCGCTTTCCGCGCTCGCGCTGTCGGCGGGGTTGCTGCACGTCGTCAACCACGCGGCGTTCAAGGCCCTGTTGTTCGGTGCGGCGGGTTCGCTGGTGCGGGCGACCGGTGTCCGGAACCTCGACCGGCTGGGCGGGCTGCGGGCCCGGATGCCGGTGACGGCCGGTCTGTTCGCGGTGGGCGCGCTCGGCGCGGTGGCGCTGCCGCCCGGGAACGGCTTCGTGAGCGAGTGGCTGCTGCTGCAGTCGCTGATCCACGGACTCGAACTGCCGGGTCCGGCCGTCGCGATCGCGCTGCCGCTCGCGGTCGGACTCGTCGCGCTGTCGGCGGGCATCGCCGCGGCCGTGTTCGTGAAGGCGCTCGGCGTCGGCTTCTTCGCCCGGCCGCGCGGACCCGAGGCCCACCGCGCCGAGGAGTCGCCGCCGTTGATGCTGGCCGCCCTTGGACTGCTCGCCGCCGCCTGCGCGGGGCTCGCGCTCGTGCCCGGGCTGCTCGGCCCGGCCCTGGACCGGGCGGTGGCCACCGTCGCACTGCCCGGGACCGGGCCGGCGCGCGGTGGCGGGGCCGGGGTGCGGCTGCACGACATCTCGGCCTCGCTGTCACCGCTGTGGGTGGTGGCCGCGCTCACCGGGGCGGTGGCGCTGACCGGCGCGCTGAGCCGGGTGTACGGCGCCGAGGCCCGGCACCGGCGGGCGGGCGCCCGGCTGTGGGACTGCGGCGGCGGAGCGCCCACCGCGCGCATGGCGTACACGGCGACCTCGTTCGCCGAGCCGCTCCAGCGGGTCTTCGACGACGTGCTCGCCCCGGAGCAGGACGTGGCGGTGACCCACGCCGGCGAGTCGGCCTATCTGGTGGAGCGGGTGCGCTTCCAACACCGGGTGCCGGACCGGATCGAGCACCGGCTGTACGAGCCCGTGCTCGGCGCCCTCGCCCGGACCGGTCGCGGGGCGCGCCGGCTCGCCGGCGGCAGCGTCCATCTCTATCTCGGCTACGGCTTCCTCGGTCTGCTGTCCCTCTTCGTGGTGCTGGTGGTGGGCTGGTGAGCGCGCTCGGGTACGCGGCGGTGACCGCCCAGGTGGGCACGGTGGTCGCGGGTGCCCCGCTGCTCACGGGGCTGATGCGGCAGGTGCGGGCCCGTCTGGAGGGGCGGGCGGGCGCCGGGGTGCTCCAGCCGTGGCGGGACGTACGGAAGCTGCTGCGCCGGGAGCCGATCGGCCCGGCCGGGACGGGGCCCGCGTTCCGCACGGCGCCGGTCCTGCTCGTGGCGACGGCCCTGGTGGTGGCCGCGCTGGTGCCCCTGGTCTCCACCGACACCCCGGTCGCCCGGCGCGCGGACCTGATCCTGGTCGTGGCGCTGCTCGCGCTCGGCACGGTCACGCTGGCCCTGGCCGGCCTGGACAGCGGCACCGCGTTCGGCGGCATGGGCGCGTCGCGGGAGATGACGATCGCGGCCCTGGTCGAACCGACGCTGCTCATGGCGGTGTTCGCGCTGTCGGCGCCGGCCGGGACCACCAATCTGCCGGCCATCGTCGACGGGGCCGTGCGCGAGCCGGACCGCCTGGTCTCGCCCGCCGGGCTGCTCGCGGCGGCCGCGCTGGCCGTCGCCGTGCTCGCCGAGACCGGGCGGATCCCGGTGGACAACCCGTCCACCCATCTCGAACTGACCATGGTGCACGAGGCGATGGTCCTGGAGTACGCGGGCCGGGACCTCGCGCTGATCGAGCTCGGGGCGCAGCTGCGGCTGACCGTCCTGCTCGGGCTGCTGGCCTCGCTGTTCGCGCCGTGGGGCATCGCCACCACGGCCTCCGCCGGGGCGCTCGCCGTGGCACTGCCGGTGTTCGTGGCGAAGGTGGCGGTGCTCGGCACGGTGCTCGCGGCGGCCGAGGTGTGCTGGGCCAAGCTGCGGCTCTTCCGGGTGCCCGAACTGCTCGCCGGTTCCTTCCTGTTGGCGCTGCTCGCGGTGGCCGCCTCGTCCTTCCTTGGCGGAGCGGGAGCCGGCACATGACGGACCTTGCCTCCACTCCGTACTCCGAGCTCCTCGATCTGGCCTGCGGGGCCTTCCTGCTCGCCGCCGTCCTGGTCCTCTGGCGTCATGAAATCGCCGCCGTCGTACGCGCGTTCGCGCTCCAGGGCGTCGCGCTTGCCGCGATCGCGGCGCTGCTCGGCGTGCACGAGCGGCGCGCGGAGCTGGTCGTGGTGGCGGTCGGCGTCGGGGTGCTGCGGGCGGGCGTGCTGCCGTATCTGGTGCGGCGGGCGCTGACCGCCCTGACGGCCGGCCGGAGCCCGTACGACTCCGGGGGCAGCGAGACCCGGGAGACCCGGCCGCTGGTGAACGTGGCCGGGTCGCTGCTCGCGGCGGCCGCGCTGACCCTGCTGGCCCGCGCGGTGGCCCGCCCGCTGGTCGCGCTCGACCCGACGCCCGCGACCCGGGCGCTGCCGGTGGGGCTCGCCGTCGTGCTGATCGGCTTCTTCGTCCTGGTCACCAGGCGCCGGGCGCTCTCCCAGGTGGTGGGCTTCCTGCTGCTCGACAACGGGATCACCGCGACCGCGTTCCTCGCCGCCTCCGGGGTGCCGCTCGTCGTCGAACTTGGCGTCTCCTTCGACGTGTTGTTCGCGGTCCTGGTGCTCCATCTGCTGACCGCGCGGATGCGGGCCGCGTTCGGCACGACCGACCTCGACGACCTGCGGGAGCTGCACGACTGATGGACGCCGCCACGACCGCTCTCGTCCTGACCGCACCCGTCGCCGCGCCGTGCGCCGCCGCCGGCGCGTACGCGGTGCGCGGGCCGCTGCGCCGGACGCCGGCGAGGGCGCCGCTGCGGACACCCGTACCGGTCGGGGCGGGCCCCACGCCGCCGGACCTCGAAGCGGACCCGGTTCCGGCCGGCCTCCCGCCCGGCTGGGCCGTCGCCCCGCCCGTCGTCATCCTCGGCTGCGGCGCGCTCCTGGCCGCGGTCCTGCCACGGGGCGGTGCGCTCACCGCGTTCGGCGGGCTGCTGCGGGCCGACGCGCTGACGGTGTGGCTGCTGCTCGTGGTCGGCGCGGTCGCGGTGATCGCGTGCGGGACGCTGCCGGCGTATCTGGCCGGGGAACGGGAGGGCGCCCGGCACACGGCGGTGCTGCACGTGCTGGTGCAGGCGTTCCTGGGCGCGATGTGCCTGGCCGTGCTCACGGCGAACCTCGGCGTGCTGTGGGTGGCGGTCGAGGCGACCACGATCGTGACCACGTTCCTGGTGGGCCACCGCCGCACCCGCCGGTCCGTCGAGGCCGCGTGGAAGTACGTGGTGATCTGCTCGGCCGGCATCGCCCTGGCCTTCCTCGGCACGGTCCTCGTCTACTACGCGGCCCGGCAGGCCGGCATCGACGAGGCGCACGCCCTGGACTGGCCGACGCTCGTCGCGGGCGCCGGCCGGCTCGACCCGGCCGTGACCCGGCTCGCGATCTCGCTCGTGGTGCTCGGCTTCGGCGCCAAGGCCGGCCTGGCGCCGTTGCACGCCTGGCTGCCCGACGCCTACGGCCAGGCGCCCGCGCCGGTCTCGGCGCTGATGTCCGGCGCGCTCGCGTCCGTCGCCTTCGCGGCGGTGCTGCGGTACGAGCAGATCGCGGCCGGCGCGCTCGGCACGGGCCTGACGCGGGGCCTGCTGACCGGGATGGCCCTGATCACGCTGGCCGTGGCGGCGGCCCTGCTGCTCGCCCAGCGGGACTACCAGCGGATGCTGGCGTACTCCAGCATGGAGCACATGAGCCTGATCGCCCTGGGCGCGGCGATCGGCACCCCGCTCGCCCGGGCGGCCCTGCTGCTGCACGTCGCCGGGCACGGACTCGCGAAGGCGGTCGCCTTCTGCGCGTCGGGGCATGTGCTGCGGCTGACCGGGACGCCGCTGGTCGGGCGGGTACGGGGGCTGCTCGCCCGACTCCCGTGGCTCGGCGGCGCCTTCGGACTGGCGGTCGCCGCGCTGCTCGGCTTCCCGCCGTTCAGCCTCTTCGCCTCCGAACTCGGCATCGTGCGCGCCGGGTTCGGCGCGGGCCTGGGGTGGGTGGCGGCGGTCGCGCTGCTGCTCGTGCTCGTCGTCTTCGGCGCGCTCGCGGTCCGCACGGCCCGGATGCTGCTGGGTCCGGCGATGCCCGCCGCATCCCCGGGGGCGGAGGCGGGGCCCGGGGCGGGGCCGGGGCTGGGGCAGGGGCAGGGGGCAGGGCCGGGACCGTGGCCGGGCGCCGTCTGGCCGCTCGTCCTCGGCCTGGCCGCGTGCGCCGCGCTCGGCCTGACGACCGGCCCGCTGACCGGCCTGCTCCACGACGCCGCCGCCGTGATCGGAGGGCACTGACCCCCATGCGTACCGAATCCACGCGTTCCGACTCCGTACGTACCGACTGCGTGCCCGCCCCATCGGTGCCGACCGCTTCCGTGGCGACGGCTTCCGTGGCGGCCGCTTGTGTGTCCGCCGGCGCCGCCGTCCGCTCGGTCGAGGAGACCGGCACCGGTGAACTGGTCGCGCGGGCAGCCGAGTTGCTCGACGCCGGTCACCGGCTCGCGCTGGTCGCCGCCCATCACGACGACACGGACCGGGTCCGGGTGGTGCTGCTCTTCGTCGCGGGCCCGCCGGACGTCCGGACCGAGCTCCACGTGCGGCTCGACCCCGACAAGCCCGCGATCCCCACGCTCGCGGGGCTCTCCTTCCCCGCGGGCCGGTTCGAGCGCGAGATGCGCGACCTGCACGGTGTCGTACCGCTCGACCATCCGCTGCCGCGCCGCCTGGTACGGCACTTCCACTGGCCCAAGGGCTGGTACCCGATGCTCCCGGACGCCGGACCGCCCCCGCCGTTCGGCGAGCAGGAGGGCCCGTACCCCTTCCTGGAAGTCGAGGGCGACGGCGTGTACGAGATCCCCGTCGGCCCGGTGCACGCGGGGCTCATCGAGCCCGGCCACTTCCGCTTCTCGGTCGTCGGCGAGACCATCCTGCGGCTGAAGGCGCGGCTGTGGTTCGTACACCGCGGGGTCGAGAAGCTGTTCCAGGGCCGCACGGTCGAGGCCGGGCTGCCGCTGGCCGAGCGCATCAGCGGGGACACGGCCGTCGGTCATGCGCTCGCGTACTGCCTCGCCGCCGAGGAGGCCACCGGCACCGTCGTCCCCGCGGCCGCCGCCCGCGCCCGGGCGCTGCTCCTCGAACTGGAGCGGCTGCACAACCACGTCGCCGATCTGGGCATGCTGTGCAACGACGTCGGGCACGGGATCCTGAACGCGCACGCCCAGCGGATCCGCGAGCAACTCCTGCGCCTGAACGCGGAGATCACCGGTCACCGGCTGCTGCGCGGCGGCGTGGTCCCGGGCGGCGCGGTGCTGCGGGCGCTGCCCGATCCGGGGCGGCTGGCCGCCTTCGGCCGTGACATCCGCGAGATCGCCGGGCTGGCCCTCGGCCACTCCACCGTGCTCGACCGCTTCACCGGGACGGCCGTGCTCGGCGCGGACGCCGCACGGCAACTCGGCTGCCTCGGCTACGTGGCGCGCGCCAGCGGACTCACCGGCACGGACGCCCGGGTGGCGCATCCCTTCGTGCCGTACGACACCGAGGTCGCCGTCCCGGTGCGCGAGACCGGCGACGTGCTGGCCCGCTTCCTGGTGCGGGCCGAGGAGATCGACATCTCGCTCGCCCTGATCGAGCACCTGGCCGAGGGGCTCGCGCCGGGCGAGATGCGCGCCCCGGTCGGTGCGCGCCCCGGCGCGCGCACCGGATCGGACGGCGGCTCGGGTGCCGGATCGGGCGTCGGCTCGGGCGTCGGCTCGGGCGTCGGCTCGGGCGTGGGGCTCGTCGAGGGCTGGCGCGGCACGATCGCCACCCGGGTGGAGGTCGCCGCGGACGGCCGGCTCACCCGGGTCAAGCCGGTGGACCCGTCGTTCTTCAACTGGCCGGCCCTGCCGGTGGCACTCGCGGACACGATCGTTCCCGACTTCCCGCTCACCAACAAGAGCTTCAACCTGTCGTACGCCGGCAACGACCTCTGACGTCGCCGCGCTCCCGGGGCGTCGTCACTCACCATCACCGGGGAGCGACAGGGCCGGCAGGTAGTGCGGGAAGAAGACCTGGGCCACCAGTTCGCGGCGGGAGCGGACGCCGGTCTTGGTGAAGACCGCCTTCAGGTGGTCCTGCACGGTGAACGGGGAGAGCGCGAGCCGGGTGGCGATCTCCGACGTGGGCGCGCCGCTGACGACCTGGGTGAGGACCTGGCTCTCCCGGGGGGTGAGCGCGTACGCCTCCATCAGGGCGGCGATGCGGTCCGGTGGCGAGGCCGGTCCCATGGACAGGGCGATCTGGGGCTGCTCCCCCGTCTCCAGGCGCCAGCCCTCGATGGCCGCCCAGCCGCCCGCGCGGGTCGGCACACAGGCACGGCTGCCGCCGGTCGGGCTGCACAGGGCCGCGGCGGCGACGCCGTACGCGGCGGCCGGCAGGCCCGTACCGCGCGCGGGCTCCTCGGCGAGTCCGGCGCACCAGGCGGCGGCCGTGACGGACTCCGACACGATCTCGTACGCGGAGTTGAGCACCACGAGCGAGCGGGCTTCGAGGCCGGGCGCGGCGGGCCGGTCGGTGAGCGCGTCCCGCAGCGCACGGCCCAGCGGGGCGGAGAGCCGGGCGACGAAGTCGGTCTCGGCCGCGGAGAACGGCGGCCGGTCGGCGGCGCGGGTGAGCACCAGCGCGCCCCACACGCGTCCGGCGTCGCGCAGCAGCACCCGCAGTTCGTCGCCGAGGCCGAGCGGGCGGTAGATGTCCCGGTAGCGGACGCTCCGTTCGAGCCGGCCGCCGAGGTCTTCGGAGAGCGTGCCGACGGGGACGGCCCGCCGGGCCAGGTCGGGCATCTGCAGGGCGTCGCCCTCGCGGTACTCGATGTCGAGCATCCGGGGCATCCACTCGCCGGTGAGCCCGTGGCGGTAACTGCCTCCGACGTTGAGGAGCGTCAGCGGATCGAGCAGCACCCCGGCCCAGATCTCGAAGGGGACGGCTTCGGCGAGGGCCGCGGCCGCGGCCTCCAGGACGGGCACCGAGCCGCGCGCCTGCCTGGCCGCCCGGACGATCCTGCTGTGACTCGCCCGCACCTGACGGGGACGGTCCATACGCCCTCCCGCTGTTCGACCTGCGTCCAGGATCCCTCGGCGCGCTGAACGTCTGATAAACGCCCGACGCCCGGCGTCTGTTCGCCTCCCCCCCAGATTCCTGGGATGGCGGCGCCGTGGTGCGGACCGCACACTGCGCTGCATGTCCGAGATCCTGGGGGAGAGACCGGCCGGCCGGGGCGTGGTCGAGGGCGCGTTCGCGCTGCTCGACGCGCTGCGGCGACGGGGCGGGGAGGCAGGCCTGACCGAGCTCGCGGCGGAGTGCGGGGTACCCAAGGGGACCGCGCACCGGTTGCTGGAACAGCTGGGGCCGGTCGGGGCGATCGAACGGCGGGGCCGCCGTTACGTGTTGGGGGCGCAGTTGTTCCGCCTCGGTCAGTCGTGGCAGCCGCACCCGGGACTGCGGGCGGCGGCGCGGGCACCGCTGCACCGGCTGCGGGCGACGACGGGGGCCAGTGTGGTCCTCGTCGTGCTCAGTGAGGACCGGGCGCTGACCGTCGCCTCCGTTCCGGGCCGGGCGGAGTCGCTCCTGCCGGTGTACGACGGTCTGGCCCTCCCGCTGGGCCCGGCGCTCGGCGGCGCCCTGACGCGGGCCGGGCGCGAACGCGTGGCGCACCAGGAGGAGATCGTGGCCGGGGTGCGCTGTGTCGCGCTGCCGGTGCGCCGGGCGGACGGGCGGGTGGTCGCCGCGGTGGCGGCGCTGGTGCCGTCGGAGGGGCCGGTCGCTCATGTCGCCGCCGCGGTCGCCGCGGCGGCGAGCGCGGTGGGAAGTCGTCTGGCGCGCTGAGGCGGCGCCGGGGCTCTGATCTGCGGCGCCGTGGCACCATGGGTGCGGATCGGTGCCACCGGATGGCACACGGTGGCACCACATGGCGCACACCTGACACGCACATGGCGCCACGTGACGCCATTTGGCGCCACAGGGGGTTGCCATGGCGCCACTTTGGCGCCATGATGGTTCCCATGGACCTGACTCCCTACGTCGATCACCTCCGCCGCGAGCTCGCGGTCGCCGCCGAGGCGGGCGGGGAGGACGCTCGCGCCCTGGCCGAGCGGCTCACCACTCCGCTGGAGTCCGCTGTACGGCTGACCCTGCTGAACGCGCTGTCCGCCGCCTCGGACGAGATCACCCGTGAGCTCGCGCCCGGCTCGGTGGACGTGCGGCTGCGCGGGCTCGACCCCGAGTTCGTGGTGACGACGCCGCCGGCACCGGAGCTGCCCGCCGCGGGCCCCGAGGACATGGCACCGATGGCGCCACCGGTGGCACCACCGGCACCGGCGGCCCCGGACGCCGACGAGGGCGGCACGGCCCGCATCAACTTCAGACTCCCGGCCCACCTCAAGGCCCGCGTCGAGCACGCGGCCGGCCAGGAGGGCCTGTCCGTCAACGCCTGGCTGGTACGGGCGGTGGCCACCGCCCTGGAACCGGGCGCAACCGCACCGTCGGCCACTCCCGTGCGCACCGCGCGCCCGGGCAAGGGCCAGAGCTACCAGGGCTGGGTCCGCTAGCGGCCCGCCCCCCTCCCCACCTCCTGCGCATCCACCTTCACAGCCACGAGGACGGCACAGCCATGCCTTCTTACGAAACGCCTCAGCCCATCACCGCGATCCTCGAGTTCGACCTCGGCCACGTCCGGATCGTCGCGAGCGAGCGCACGGACACCGTCGTCGAGGTGCTGCCGAGCAACGGCGCCGACGACAACGACATCAAGACGGTGCAGCAGACGAAGGTCACGTACGCCAACGGCACCCTGACGCTCAAGGGCCCGAAGAAGCGCTCGGTGTTCGACAAGGTCGGCTCGATCGACGTGACCGTGGAACTCCCCGCCGGCTCCCACCTCCAGGCCAACTCCCCCATGGGCGACTACCTGAGCACCGGACCGCTCGGGGAATGCCGGGTCAAGACCTCGGTCGGCGACATCCGGCTCGACCAGACCGGCGCCGCGAACCTGCGCACCGGCCTCGGCGACATCCGCGTCGCCCGCATGGCGGGGAACGCGGAGGTCCACGGTTCCGGCCGGATCGACATCGGCGTTGTCGAGGGCGCGGCGACCGTCAAGAACGGCATGGGCGAGACGGCGATCGGCACGGTCACCGGCGACCTGAAGGTCAACACCTCCGCCGGCCCCGTCACGGTCGGCGTCGCGGAGGCGTCGGTGGACGTCAGGAGCTCCCACGGCTCCATCCAGGTGAACGAGGTGACCCGCGGCAGGGTCGAGCTCCAGACGTCGGTCGGCGGCGTCGAGATCGGCATCCGCGAGTCCACCGCGGCCTGGCTGGACGTCAGCTCGCGCGTCGGCACCGTGCGCAACTTCCTGGGCGCCGCCGAGGGCCCCGGCTCCGCCGACGACACCGTCGAGATCCACGCCCGCACCCAGGCCGGCGACATCGTGATCCGCCGCGCGGCCTGACCACGCGCCGCGAGCACCCGCCTGACCACGCGGCCCGAGCGCCCCGCGCGACCGCGCGGCCCGAGCACCCCGGTGACCGGCGCGCCCGAGCATCCCGCCCGCCCCGGACGCCCTGACCCGGACGCCCTGAGCGGCACGCCCGGGCGGCACACCCTGGCGCCGCGCCCCCGAGAGCACGCACGAGAACCGGGCGTCGGCACGGCGCGACGCCCGTCCTCGGATCCAGCTGTGCCATGTCACATCCCACAGGAGACTTCACAGGAGCCCCCATGGCCACCACCGCCACCACCCTCGTCGGCACCGCACCCGCGGCGCCGGCGATCTCCGCCCTCGGGCTGCGCAAGTCCTACGGCGACAAGCTCGTCCTGGACGGCGTCGACCTCACCATCCCCGAGGGCACGGTCTTCGCCCTGCTCGGCCCCAACGGCGCCGGCAAGACCACCACCGTCGAGATCCTCTCCACCCTGATCGCCCCCGACGCCGGCTCGGCCCGCATCGCCGGCCACGACCTGGCCGAACGGCCCGGTGACGTACGCTCCGCGATCGGCGTCACCGGTCAGTTCGCCGCCGTCGACAGCCTCCTCACCACCGAGGAGAACCTGCTCCTGATGGCCGATCTGCGGCATTTGCCCCGCGCCGAGGGCCGGCGCCGGACCGCCGAGCTGCTCGCACGCCTGGAGCTGACGGAGGCCGCGAAGAAGCCGGTGTCGACGCTCTCCGGCGGCATGAAGCGCAAACTCGACCTGGCCATGACGCTGGTGGGTGATCCGCGGATCATCTTCCTCGACGAGCCGACGACAGGGCTCGACCCGCGCAGCCGCCGGACCCTGTGGGAGATCATCCGCAATCTGGTCGAGCGCGACGGCGTGACCATCTTCCTCACCACGCAGTACCTGGAGGAGGCGGACCAGCTCGCCGACCGCATCGCCGTCCTCGACCGCGGCAGGATCGTCGCCGAGGGCACCGCGGACGAGCTCAAGCGGCTCATACCCGGCGGCCACATCCGGCTGGGCTTCACGGACCCGGCGCAACTCGACAGCGCGGCCCGTCACTTCGGTACCGCCGCGCGCGACGCCGAGGAGCTCACCCTGCGCATCCCGAGCGACGGGAGCCTCCCGACGCTGCGGGCCGTGCTCGACGTCCTGGACGCGGCCGGCATCCATCCCGAGTCGCTGACCCTGCACACCCCCGACCTCGACGACGTCTTCCTCACCCTGACCGGCACCGGCACCCCCGACACCTCCGTGGAGATGACCCGATGAGCACCCTCGGCCATGCCGTCAGCGACTCGATGACCATGCTGCGGCGCAACCTCAAGCACGCCCTGCGCTACCCGTCGATGACCGTCTCCGTCGTCCTCATGCCGGTGATGATGCTGCTGCTGTTCAACTACGCCTTCGGCGGCGCCCTCGGCGCGGGCATCGCCGGCGCGCCGACCGGCGGCGGGAAGTACATCGACTACGTCGCCCCCGGCATCATCCTGATGACCGCGACCGCCGGGGCGGTGGCCACGGCGGTCGGCGTCTGCGTCGACATGACCGAGGGCATCGTCAACCGCTTCCGTACGATGTCGATCTCCCGCGCCGCGTTCCTCACCGGGCACGTCGTCGGCAGCGTCATACAGACCCTGGCCGCCATCGCCCTGGTCGTCGGCGTCGCCCTCGCCATCGGCTTCCGCCCCAACGCCTCCGTCGTCGAGTGGCTCGCCGCGGCCGGCCTCCTCGCCCTGCTCACCCTGGCGCTGACCTGGCTGTCGGCCGGTATCGGCATGGTGGCCAGGACCCCGGAGTCGGCCAGCAACACCCCGCTTCCGCTGACCTTCCTGCCCTTCCTCGGCAGCGCCGTCGTGCCGACCGACTCCATGCCGACCGGACTGCGCTGGTTCGCCGAGTACCAGCCCTTCACGCCCGCGATCGAGACCCTGCGCGGTCTGCTGATGGGCACCGCGATCGGCGACAGCGGCTACATAGCCCTCGCCTGGTGCGTCGGCCTGACCCTGGTCGGCTACGTCTGGGCCCGCCGCTCCTTCGGCCGCGGGGCCAAGCGATAGCCCGAGCCGGTGGAGGGGCCGTGCCGGATTCCGCCGGAACGGCCCCTCGGGTGCACGTTCGGCCGGCCAGGCGGACGATACGTCCATGAGACCGTTCGGCAGCTTGGTCACGTCCGGCACCTTCGGCAGCGCGGCAGCGGCGGCATGACGGCCGCGCCGGGCGACGGGCGGTACGGCGAGGACGTCTTCCGGCCCGAGCAGGCCGGCGAGGGCGAGCGCATCGACTTCGGAGCGCTCGCCTACGACGACATCACCATGGCCCGGCTCGTGGCGCTCGGCGCCGGGCCCGGCTGGCGCTGTCTCGACGTGGGCGCCGGTACGGGCACGGTCTCCCGCCGGCTGCTCGCGGACGCCGGGGTGGCGAGCGTGCTCGCCGTGGACCGCGATGTGCGCTTCCTGCGCGAGCGGCCCGTGCCGGGGCTCGATCTCATGGAGGCCGACATCACCGCCCCGGACTTCGCCCCCGGCCGGTTCCGGCTCGTCCACGCGCGCTTCGTGCTGATGCACCTGGCGGAGCGCGAGCGGCTGGTCAGGACGCTCGCCGGACTGGTGGAGCCCGGTGGGTTCCTGGTGCTCAGCGACGCCGTCGATCCGACCGGTGACCGGGCGCCCGTCACCCCGTACACGAGGGCGATGCGGGCGATGTGGCAGGGGCTGCGCGCCACCATCGGCACCGACGTCTCGTGGGTGCCGTCCTACCCGCAACTGCTGCGCGGGCCCGGTCTCGGTCACGTCGGCGCCGAGATCCACGTGCCGCCGCTGCTGCCGGGCAGTCCGATCAGCCGCTTCTGGGCGGACACCTGGCAGCGCAGCAGGGCGGCGATGGTCGCCACCGGCCTGGTGGACGACGCGGCCGTGGACGGGGCGGTGCGGTATCTGGAGTCCGACGAGTGCGCGGATGTGTCGGCCGGCATGCTGACCGTCTGGGGCAGGCGGTCCTAGCCGTTCCGGTCCGGATCGGCGACCGGCAGGCGTGCCCGCCGGAGCAGATAGGCGGCGGCGAACGCGACGAGCACCAGCATGCAGGCGATGAACACCAGGCCCGCGTCTTCGAGGCCCATCGGCTCCGCCACCAGGCCGACGCCGATCACCGGAATCGAGATGCCCGTGTACGCGACCACGAACAGGGACGAGATGACCGCCGCCCGCTGGTCGGCCGGCGACGCCGCGGCGACGGCCGACAGCGCGGCCCGGAAGGACAGGCCCTGCCCGGTGCCGCCCACGACGGCGGCCAGGACGACGAAGACGAGGAGGTCCGTGTAGAGCGCGACGCCGAGCAGGACCAGGCCGGTGAAGAGGATGCCGCAGCCCAGCGGCAGCGAGCGCGCGGGCCCGACGCGGCCGGCCAGGACCTGGCCGCCGGTGGAGGCGAAGAAGGCGAGGGCGACGACGAGGCCGCTGACGGCGTGGTTGTCGACGTCCAGATAGCGGGCGAGGAAGGCGGGACTGACCGAGGTGAACACGCCGAAGAGGGCGAACCCCGCGAAGGAGGCGACCGCCGCCGGTACGAACACCGGCCGCACCTCGGCCGGCAGGGCCGGTCGCTGCGGCCGTACGGCGCTCAGCGGCTGCCGGTCCGCCACCGTCTCGGGCAGCCACTGCAGGACGGCGGCCGAGACCGCGACCAGGCCGAGGTGCACCGCGAACGGCAGCAGCAGCGGCTCGGGCGCGTACTCGGCGAGCAGTCCCGCCAGGAGCGGACCGCAGCCCAGGCCGCCCATGTTCGCGGCCGTCGCCACGAGCGTCGCCCGCGAGCCGCCGCCGGGCGGGGCCAGCTCGATGACGTACGCGGTGGCGGCTCCGGTGAAGAGGCCGGCCGAGAGCCCGGACAGCAGCCGCCCCGCGTACAACCAGCCCAGGGAGTCGGCGAGCAGGAAACAGACCGCGCTCGCCGCCGCGAACCCGAGGCCGAAGCGCAGCGTGGGCCGCCGGCCGATGATGTCGGATGCGTTGCCCGCGACGAACAGCACGCCGATGACACCGAAGGCGTACACGGCGTAGACCACCGTTACCGTCAGTTCGGAGAAGCCGAACTTCTCCTGGTAGAGGGGGTAGAGCGGGGTGGGCAGCGTGGTGCCGATCATGCACACCGCGAACACCGCTCCGCCGAGCAGACACCGCAGCCAACCTCGTCGCTCACCCGCCATGCCGGCGACCGTAACCCGGCGGGGGCCGCACGGCCGGGCCGACACGGCCGAGCCGGCCGAGCCGGGGGTCCCGGCCGCGTACGGCCGGGACCCCCGTGCCCGTCGGGCTCAGAGCGCGCCGACGATGTCCTCGACCCGTGCCTTCGCGTCACCGAAGAGCATCGAGGTGTTCTCGCGGAAGAACAGCGGGTTCTGCACGCCCGCGTACCCGGAGGCCATCGACCGCTTGAACACGATGACCTTGCCGGCCTCCCAGACGGTGAGCACCGGCATGCCGGCGATGGGGCTGCTCGGGTCCTCGGCGCCGGCCGGGTTGACGGTGTCGTTGGCGCCGATGACGAGGACGACGTCGGTCGCGGCGAAGTCCTCGTTGATCTCGTCCATCTCGAGCACGATGTCGTACGGCACCTTGGCCTCGGCGAGCAGCACGTTCATGTGGCCGGGCAGCCGGCCGGCGACCGGGTGGATGCCGAACCGCACGTCGACGCCCTTCGCGCGCAGCTTCGAGGTGAGCTCCGCGACCGGGTACTGGGCCTGTGCGACGGCCATGCCGTAGCCGGGCGTGATGACCACGGAACGGGCCGATCCGAGGAGCTCGGCGACGCTCTCCGCGGTGATCTCGGTGTGCTCGCCGTAGTCGACGTCCGAGGCCGAGGGGGCCTCGATGCCGAAGCCGCCGGCGATCACGGAGATGAACGAGCGGTTCATCGCCTTGCACATGATGTAGGACAGGTAGGCACCCGAGGAGCCGACCAGCGCGCCGGTGACGATGAGCAGGTCGTTGCCGAGCAGGAAGCCTGAGGCGGCCGCGGCCCAGCCGGAGTAGCTGTTGAGCATCGAGACGACGACCGGCATGTCGCCGCCGCCGATCGAGGCCACCAGGTGCCAGCCGAGCGCCAGCGCCACGACGGTCACCGCGATCAGCGGCCACAGCGCCGGCGAGACGACGAACCAGACGGTCAGGGCGACGAACAGGCCGAGCGCGCCGAGGTTCAGGGCGTTCTTGCCCGGCAGGACCAGCGGCTTGCTGTTGATCTTCGCCGAGAGCTTCAGGTTCGCCACGATCGAGCCGGTGAACGTCACCGCGCCGATGAACACGCCGATGAACACCTCGGCGTGGTGGATGCCCAGCGTGCCGAGCGCGTCCAGGGCCTTGGCCTCGGGGCCGTCCGGGTGGTTCTCGACGTTGAGGAAGCCGTTCCAGCTGACGAGGACGGCCGCCAGACCGACGAAGGAGTGCAGCAGCGCGATGAGTTCGGGCATGCCGGTCATCTCGACGCCGCGGGCGCGCTGCAGGCCGATCAGCGCGCCGATCAGCATCGCCAGGAGCATCAGGCCGAGTCCGGCGGCGTCGATGTCGCCGTCGGCCGCGAGCACGATCGTCGCGACGAGCGCCACGCCCATGCCGAGCATGCCGAAGGCGTTGCCGAGCCGAGCCGACTCGTGCTTGGAGAGTCCTGCCAGCGCCAGGATGAACAGCAGCGCGGCAACGAGATAGGCCGCCTGTGCGGCGAGGGTCGCAGACATGTCAGCTCCGGTTGAACATGGCGAGCATGCGACGCGTCACCGCGAAGCCGCCGAAGACGTTGATACTGGCCAGAAGGATCGCCACGCACGACAGCACCGTGACCGTCGTGCTCGTCTGCCCGATCTGCAGCAGCGCGCCGACGACGATGATCCCGGAGATCGCGTTGGTCACCGACATCAGCGGTGTGTGCAGGGCGTGGTGCACATGGCCGATCACGTAGTAGCCGATCACGATCGCGAGCACGAAGACCGTCACATGGGGCAGTAGCGCCGCCGGCGCGAACCCGGCGGTGAGGAACAGCGCCAGCGCGCCGAGGGCGACGGCACCGAACTTCTGCTTCGCCGTCATCGGCGCCTTCTTCGGCGCGGGCGCCGTCGCGGCCGCGGGGGCGGCCGGGGCCGGGGCCGCCGAGACCTGGACCGGCGGGGGCGGCCAGGCGAGCTCGCCCTTGCGGACCACGGTGATGGAGCGCTGCACCGGGTCGTCCCAGTCGAGGACCAGTTGCGCGTCCTTGCCCGGTGTCATCAGCTTGAGCAGGTTCACCAGGTTCGTGCCGTAGAGCTGCGAGGACTGCGCGGGGAGCCGGCCGGCCAGATCGGTGTAGCCGATGATCGTCACGCCGTTGTCGGTGACGACCTTCTCGCCCTTCACGGTGCCGACGACGTTGCCGCCGTTGGCGGCGGCCATGTCCACGATCACCGAGCCCGGCTTCATGCTCGCCACCATCTCCGCCGTGATCAGCGTCGGCGCGGGGCGTCCCGGGATCAGCGCCGTGGTGATGACGATGTCGACCTCACGGCACTGCGCGCCGTAGAGCTCGGCCTCGCGCGCCTTGTAGTCGTCGCCCATCTCCTTGGCGTAGCCCGTCTTCGAGACCTCCACCTCCGGGGACTCGATCGACAGGTACTCGCCGCCCAGCGACTTGACCTGGTCGGCCACCTCGGGCCGCGGGTCGGTCGCCCGCACGATCGCGCCGAGCGAGCCGGCCGCACCGATCGCCGCGAGGCCCGCGACGCCCGCGCCGGCGACGAGCACCTTCGCCGGCGGCACCTTGCCCGCGGCCGTCACCTGGCCGGTGAAGAACCGCCCGAACGCGTGCGCCGCCTCGACCACCGCCCGGTAGCCGGCGATGTTCGCCATCGACGACAGCACGTCCATCGACTGTGCCCGGCTGATGCGTGGCACGGCGTCCATCGACAGCGCCGTGAAGGGGCGGCGGCCGAGCTCCTCGACCATCGCCGGGTCGAACGCCGGCGCGAACAGCGCGATCACGGTCGCCTCGGGCCGTACCCGGTCCAGTTGCGCCGGTTCCGGGGCGTTGACGCCCAGGACCACGTCCGCGGCGGCCGCGTCGCCGATGGTCGCACCGGCGGCCTCGTAGGCGCTGTCGGTGAAGCCGGCCGCGACGCCCGCGCCGGAGTCGACGACGACGTCGTACCCCAGTTTGCGGATCGGTTCGATCGTGGCCGGCGTGGCCGAGACGCGGTTCTCACCTGCCCGCGCTTCCTTGAGGACTCCGACAATCACGTGTGTTCTCCGTTCGCTGCTCTGGCCGTCAACGGCGTGTTCTCAACACGATCAGCAGTCCGCCCGCCCAAGACCCGGACCCACGCCGCACAGCTTGGCCGCCGGGAGCTCTCCCTGAACAGCACTCACTGGTGAGGCGTACGCAACACCGGCCGGAACAGGAACCGGGACCGGACGGGCAGGAGCCGGGGTTCCGGTCGTACGTGCGGAATGCGCTCGTCAGGTGACGAAACACCCGGCGCTCGTCGGCGCCGCGAGCGCGACCGCGCCCACGGGCTCGCAGCCCGCCCGGCGCGGGTCAGCCGTCGGCCCGGCGCAGCCCCAGGCGGGGTTCCAGCGTCAGTCTGAGTCCGGCGACCGCCTGGCCGGGGCCCGTGGGCCACGGCGTCATCGCGCTCGCCCCGTGCCCTCCGAGCCCCACCCGCTGGTGGCCCGCGAGGGGTTCCCGCAGCGCGCCGAACAACCGGGAGACCGTGTCGTCCCGGGTGTCGTGGAGGTCCTCGACACCGGTGACGATGTTCAGGAAGGACTCGTGCAGCCGCAACGGGCGCTGGTCGCGGAGGCTCAGCCGCTGGGCGCGGCGGAAGTGGGCGTCGCGGCCCCGGTGGATGTCGTAGAAGGCCCCGACGAGGACGAGCAGGCGCTCGTAGGCGTGCCGGTAGGCACCCTGGTAGAAGTCCGCGGCTTCGGACTCGCCGACGTCCTCGCGCAGGGCGGCGGCGACGGACGCGGCGGTCAGCATGCCGCTGTACATGGCGAGGTGGACGCCGGTGGACAGCAGCGGGTCCAGGAAACAGGCCGCGTCGCCGGCCGCGTACCACCCCGGTCCGCAGAACCGGTCGGCCACGTACGAGTAGTCGCTCTCCACCCGGAGGTCGGTGACCCGGTCGGCGTCGGCCAGGAGGCGGGCCAGGGCCGGAGTACGGTCCAGCCGGTCCGCGTAGAGGGCCTCGGTCCCGCCGAGCGCCCGACGGCCTTCCGCGAAGGAGCGCTTGTCGGTGACCAGGCCGACGCTGAGGGTGCCGTCGTGCAGGGGGATGGCCCAGAACCAGCCGTGGTCCGGCAGGGAGTACAGGCGGATGGCGCCCTCGGGGGCGTCCGGCGCGGGCTCGGCGTCCCGCCAGTAGCCCCAGGCGGCGACGTTGCGGAAGGCGTCGTGGAACCGGCGTGTCCGTAGCTGCCGGGCGGTGAGCAGCCCGGCCCGGCCGGACGCGTCCACCAGGTACCGGAACGAGATCGCGCCCTCGCGGCCGGCCGAGGAGGCCCATTCCGCGCCCCGCGCGCGCCCGTCGCCGAATTCGACCGCCCGTACCGCCGTCTCCTCGTGGACCCGTACGCCCTGGCACCGCGCGTGGTCGAGCAGCGCCTGGTCGAACTCCGAGCGGACGACCTGGAAGCTGTACGACGCGGCCGGGCCCAGTCCGTCGAACCGCAGGTCCCATTCCTGGCCGCCCCAGTCGTAGAAGGCGCCCGTCTTGCGTACGAAACCACGCCGTTCGACGGCCTCCCGGGCGCCCAGCAGGTCCAGCAGGGGCAGCAGGGAGGGCAGGAGGGACTCGCCGACGTGGTAGCGGGGGAAGCGGGCCTTCTCCAGCAGCGTGACCTCGAACCCCTGGCGGGCCAGCAGCGCGGCCGCCGTCGCGCCGGCCGGACCGCCCCCGACCACCAGGACGTCCGTCTCCACGAACGGCTGTCCGTCGCGCACAGCGGCCTCCGGTGCTCAGGGACTGCAAGATGACCCGGCCAGTGAACAGCGCGGCGCCGCGTACCGGAAGAGCGCCTCGGGAGAGCGCCCCGGGGCATCGCGTCCGCGGCGAACCGACGCCGCCACACAGGTGACACGGCCGCGCTCCTCCCGGCCCGGCGCCGCCCCGTCCGATAGACCTCCCGTGCACCGCCGTACAGCCCCACCCCCAGGGAGCACACCCATGACCGCAGACCTGCTGCGCCGCAAGTTCCAGCACCGCTTCGACCTGCTCGACACCGACCAGGACGGCTACATCTCCGAGAGGGACTTCACCTCCCTCGCCGACCGGCTCATCGCCGGAACCGGCGAACCCTCCGACGCGCACAAGGCCCGCGCTCTGCGCGACTCCAAGGCCCACTACTGGACCTCGCTCAGCCGGCTCGTCGCCGCCGACGCGGGCGGACGGATCTCCCGGGACGCGTTCGTCACCGAACTGTCCAAGTCGCCCGACCCGAAGCTGGTGTCCGCCATGGTCCGCCCCTCCGTGGAGGCCGACCTCGCCCTCGCCGACACGAACGACGACGGCGTCGTCGACATCGGCGAGTTCACCCGCCTCTACCACGCCATCGGCGTCCCGCGGCCGGAAGCGGAAGAGATCTTCCGGACCCTGGACCGTGACGGCGACGGTGAGCTCACCCTCGACGAATGGCTCGAGGCCGCGATGGAGTTCTTCACCTCGACCGACCCCGAGGCACCCGGGAACCGGATCCTCGGCCGGGTCTGAACCGGCCCGGGCGCCGTTCCCCGAACGACACCGTCTGTGCCACGATGCCCGAATGACCCCACTGACGGTCGGCGCCGAAGAGGAGTACCTCCTGGTCGATCCGGTGACGCGGGAGTTGAGACCGGAGGCACCGAAGGTGGTGGCCGAGGCCGCCACCGAGCTCGGGGACCGCGTGACCACCGAGATCACGAGCTACCAGGTCGAGGTGCGCACCGATCCGCACGCCCGTCTCGGCGAATTCGCCGAGCAGGTGCGGTCGATGCGGGCGGCCGTGGCGCGCGCCGCCGCGCGCCTCGGCCTGGGCGTGATCTCCAGCGGCACACCGGTGCTGCCCCAGCCGCTGCCACTCCCGATCGCCGAAGGACCCCGGTACGCGCGGAGCGTGGCCGCCTTCGGCGCCCTGGACGACGAGCAGAGCATCTGCGCCTGCCACCTCCATGTCGGCATGCCCGACCTGGAAACGGCCCTCCAGGTCGGCAACCATCTGCGGCCCCGGCTTCCGGCCCTGATCGCGCTGGCGGCCAACTCGCCCTTCTGGCAGGGCCGGGACACCGGCTACACGAGCTGGCGCACGCTGGCCTGGGCCCGCTGGCCGGCCGCGGGCCCGCCGCCGTACGTCACGTCACGGGCGCACTTCGAGGACCTCGTCGCCGGTCTCACCGCGACCGGCGGCATCCTCGACCGGGGCGGACTGTACTGGGACATCCGGCCCTCCGACCACGTTCCCACCGTGGAGATCCGGGTCGCCGACGCCACCGCCACCGCGCAGGACACCGTGCTGCTCGCCGCGGTCGTCAGGGCCCTGGTCGGCACCGCCCTGACCGACATCGAAGCCGGGCGGCCCGCCTTCCGGCCGTCCCCGGAGATCCTGCGCACCGCCTGCTGGCGTGCGGCCCGCGACGGCCTGGCCGGTGAAGCCTTCGACCTGCGCCGTCACCGTCTCGTCCCGGCGACCGCCCTCGTCGAGGAGATGCTGGCGGACCTCCGGCCGTCGCTGCTGCTCAACGGCGACCTGGAGACCGTGACGGAGGGGTGGGCCGTGCTGCGCACCGTCGGCAACGGTGCCGACCGCCAACGGGCCGCCCATCGGGACGGCGGCGGCCTCACCGGCGTCGTCGACTACCTGATGAACGCCATGACGGAGCAGCCGGGGAACGTCACCACGACGGCCGGTCCGGCAACCGATATCCGTTGAGCGGGTCGTCCGCGCCACGCAAGGCGGGCCGGGGAGGGGTGGCACGGACCGCGCTGATCCAGGGGGCAGGAGGCGGGCCGGCCGTGGTGGGTCCGGGCCTGCTTCTTCGCGGGCAGCGCGGCCGCCTTCGGCCTGTTCGTCGCGGTCGAGCGGAGCCTGGAACGGCGGGGCGGGGATCCCCTCGTACCGCTGTCGCTGTTCGGGCAGCGTTCGTTCGCGCTCGGAACCGTCCTCGTCCTCGCCCTGTACGCGCTGATCTACTCGTACTACCGGGCCCTGTCGGTGACGATGCAGCACGGGCTCGGCATGTCGGCGCTGGGCGCGGGCCTGGTCCAGGCGCCGGCGGCCACCGCGTTCTTCGTGTTCAGCATGGTCGCGAGCCGGACCGTCCCGAAGTACGGGCGCCGTGTGCTGGAGACCCCGGCGGTCGTCCTGTCGAGCGGCTGTCCGGCGACCGGCCTCCTGCTGTTCGCCGGCCCCGGCTCACTCCGCTGCCGGCGATTGCCACCCTCGTTCTGCAAAGCGCCGCCGGCGGACTGGTCGTCACACCGGCGCTCAGCACCGTGCTGAGCCGCGTCAAACCGGAGCCGCCGTCGTCGCCGGAGTCGCCGTCTTCCTGCTGCCGAAGGCGCCGACGACCCGGGCCTGACCGCGAGGATCAGCGGGTCCGAGAAGTGCCACCTGACCCCTTGTCAGCGGGTTCGCCCCCTCCCTACCTTTGTCCAGCGAGTTCTCGGCTCAGCGGGCCCACCGGCCCGTCTGGGCCGTTTCCTGCACTTCAGCGCACGACACAACATGGAGGCGTCACATGCCCGTAGCCGTGCCCGAACTTCTGGAAATCGACGGAATCCGCGACGCGGGTCCGCTGGAGATCGACGACGAGGCGATCGCGTTCGAGGACGACGACCGCGGCGACCGTGAGTACACGGCGTGTCTCGCCGACCCCTGGGTGACCGCCACCACCCGCTTCGCCTGTGACCTGAACTCGTAGCGGTGGCCGTCTCCATCGCCGGCCGAAGCGGTTGGTCCGATGACACGTGGTCGTACCTGAACGATCCGCGGATGCCGGCGATGGAACACGGCTGGAAACTGCACGTCTCGGCGCGCCCCGGCAACCTCGACGCCGTGACCCGGCTCGTCCTGCCGGTGCTGGCCCGGCACGTCTGCCACGCCAAGTTCGCCCGGGCCCCGGAGACACTGCGCCGCCTCAACTCCGGGGTGCTGAGCGCCGGGGCCGTCGGCAAGGCGATCACCGTCTATCCCCTGGCCGGCACGGTGGTCGAGGTCGCCCGGGAACTCGCCGCCGCCCTGCGTGACCAGGAGGGCCCGCGGGTCGTCAGCGACCGGCGGGTCGACCCGAGGGCCCCGGTCTACTACCGCTACGGCCCCTTCACGGGCGACTACCGGACCGGCCGGAGCGGGCGGCTCGAATCCGTGATGACCGGGCCGGACGGGCGGATCTTCGACGGCCTGGCCGTCGGCCGCTACCGGTGCCCGCCCTGGGCCGAGGACCCCTTCGCGACCGGCTCCGGCCCCGGGGACGAGCCGTCCGCGCCCGGCGTCGGCGGCGGCCGCTACCAGGTCACCGCCGGTATCGCGCGCGCACCCGGCGGAAACGTCTACCGCGCGGTCGACCGCACGCTCGGACGCCCGGTGGTGCTCAAACAGGCGAGGGCCTTCGTGGGCGAGGACGAATCCGGTACGGACGCCCGCCACCGGCTGCGCAACGAGCGCGCGGTCCTCACCGCCCTCGACGGTGTCACGGGCGTGCCCCGCGCGCTCGACTACTTCGCCCACCGGTCGGACGAGTTCCTGGCGCTGAGCAGCTGCGGCGACCGGGACCTGCGCAGGGAGGTCCTGCGGAACGGCCCCTACCGGGACTCCGCCCACCCGGAGGACTCCGCTCGGGAACGGGACGGCTCCTGCCGGGAAGACGGCGCCCGGCCGGCGCGCGCCCTGTCCGTCCTCGCCTCCCGGCTGCTGCGCGTCCTGGACGCGATCCACGGACGGAACGTGGTCGTCCGCGACCTCAAACCCGACAACGTGGTCCTCGACGACTCGGGCCCCGCCCACTGTCACCTGATCGACTTCGGGATCAGCGAGCGGGACGGCGCCGGGCCGGGCGGGGCGACCCCCGGGTACAGCGAGCCGGTTCTGCGCGCGACCGGCCCGGCCGCCCCCGCCGACGACTACTACTCCCTCGGGGCGACCCTCTTCTTCGCCGCCACCGGCATGGACCCGGTGATCGTCGACACCGACCACCGGGTCAATCGGGACCGGACCCTGGCCTGCCTGGCCTGGGCGCTGCCCGGGCCCGCCCACCGCGAGATCCGGGCGTCGATCACCGGCCTCCTGAGCTTCGACCCGGCCGTACGGACCGCCGCCGCCGACCGCCTGCGCACCGGCACGGCCGGGAGCGCGCGCCGGCCCGCGCACCCTCGGATCGACAGCGACCTGCTCGACGAGATCATCGAGCACACGACCGCGTACTGCGTCGGTGAGGCGCAGGCGATCGTGGACCCGGTACGGGCCGCACAGCTCAACGTCCCCACCTCCATCGACGTGTACGGCGGCAGTTCGGGACTCGGACTGGAGCTCCTGCACCACGCGCATCGGCCCGAGGTGCGTTCCGCGGTCGCCGCGCTCGCGCGGTGGACGTCGGAACAGTCCAGGAACCTGCCACCCGGCTTCTACACGGGACGCACCGGCGTCGAACTCTTCCTCGCCGGGGCGGGGTTGACGGCGGGGCCGGGCACGGACGCGGAGGCGCGGTCCGGGTACCCCGTCGTGCCGGAGCGCGCGCCGGACGGCGGGCCTCCGGAGGCGGATCTGATCGCGGGCGCCGCCGGAATCGGCCTAGGCCGGCTGCTGCTCGCCCGGCACGCCCTCCGGTCCGGTCACCGGGACGCCGCGGACCGGCACCTCGCCGTCGCCGCCGGCTGCGACCGGATGCTGGCGTCGGGCACCGCACGGCTGACCCCGACCGGCCCGGACACCGCCGGCAGCGCCGCGCTCCGCGAGGGCCTCGCGCACGGCGAGGCGGGCGTCGCCTGCTTCCTGCTCGAGTACGGCGCCGAGACCGGGGACCCGGACGCGGTCAGCCGCTCCGAGCAGGCCGCCGCCCGCCTGGCCGCCGTGACACCGGACATCATCGCGGCGGCCGCCGCACCCGGGGCGACTCGCCGCTACGGCTCGTGGTGCCGGGGCCTGGCCGGCATCGGGTCCGTACTCCTCACGGCCGCCGAACGCCTCGACGAGCCCGGGTACCTCGCCCTGGCGCAGCGCACCGCACGGGCCTGCGCCGCGCTGGCACCGCGGATGCCGCTGGTCACGCAGTGCTGCGGCCTGGCCGGAGTGGGCGACCTGATGGTGGACGTCGCGGCGGCGACCGGGTCCGAGGAGTTCCGGGACGCGGCCGGGACCGTGGCCCTGCTCATCCTGAGCCGCAGCGGCGGCACCTGGTCCCGGCCCGTCTTCCCGGACACCGGCCTCGCCCGGCCGAGCGCCACCTGGGCCGGCGGCTCCGCGGGCGTGCTGGCCTTCTTCCGGCGCCTGCGGGACGGGGGCGGCCCGCGGCTCGGTCCCGTCGCCTGACCGCCGCCACCGCCGCCACCGCCGTCGCGGTTCCCACCACGGGGACGATCCGGCGTGCGCGAGGCGCTGTGGCGGCGGCCCGGGACGCCGGCCGAGAACACCTCTGTAGCCGGCCGGCTGGTGGGCACACTCGGCCGACTGGTGGACGGACCCGGACGGCCGCTGGACGCACTCGGCCGGTGGTGGACGCACTCGGCCGGCCGCTGGACGATTCGGCCAGCCGCTGGACGCCCGATCGCCGCGTCCACCAGCCGGGCGCGCGGGCCGGTCGGGTCCGGTCCGCGCGACGCCGGGGCGGGGTCGGCCGACGCCTGCTCCCCCCCCCGGCTCGTCAGCGGGCCGGCACCCCGGACGCGGCCGGAGCCCTGAGTACGCCGAGCAGCCGCGTCACCTCCTCGGCCATCGCCGTCCGTCCGGCGCCGAGGTAGCGGCGGGTGTCGACGAGCGACGGGTCGCTGTCGAGCACCTCGCGCGCGGCCAGGGTGAAGACCCGGTTCAGGTGCGTGGCGAGATTGACCTTGGTCATGCCGTGGTCGACCGCGGCCGTCAGCACGTCGTCCGCGACGCCGGAGGAGCCGTGGAGGACCAGCGGTACGGGGACGGTCTCGCGCAGCGCGCGGATCAGGGCGAGGTCCAGTGCCGCGTCCCGGGTCAGCATGGCGTGCGAGGTGCCCACGGCCACCGCGAGCGCGTCCACTCCCGTGGCGGCGGCGAAGGCGGCGGCCTCCGCGGGGTCGGTGCGGGCGCCGGGGGCGTGGACGCCGTCCTTGCCGCCGACCTCGCCGAGCTCGGCCTCCACCCAGACGCCGGCCGCGTGGCAGTGGGCGGTGATCGCCCCGGTGGCGCGGAGGTTCTCCTCGTACGGGAGCACCGAGGCGTCGTACATGACCGACGTGAAGCCGAGCTCGACGGCCTCGTGCACCAGGCCGTCGTCGGTCGCGTGGTCGAGGTGGACCGCGACCGGGACCCGGGCGGCACGGGCCACGGCCAGAGTGGCGAGGCCGATGGCCCGCAGGCCGCCGTGGTAGCGGGCCGCGTTCTCGCTGATCTGGAGGATCACCGGCGCGTCGGCCTCCTCCGCGCCGGCCACGATCGCCTGGGCGTGTTCGAGCTGGATGACGTTGAAGGCGCCCACGCCGTGTCCGGCGTGCGCGGCGGGGGCGACGATGTCCCCCGTACCTGCGAGAGGCATGACGGTTCCTTACGAGAGGGGCGGGAGGGGCTGGACGTCCACCGCGCCGCGCAGGCGCCGGTGGACGGTGGGATCGAAGGAGCCGGCCAGCGGCGCGGCGACGGCGGCGGCCGACAGCGCCACCGCTTCGGCGAGCCGCCGCGGCCAGGAGACTCCGGCCGCCAGGCCGCGGGCCAGGGCGGCGACCGCCGCGTCGCCGGCGCCGGTCGGGTTGCCGCGCAGCCGTTCGGGC